>JAAYQT010000005.1 GCA_012519165.1 Synergistaceae bacterium | reverse complement strand
CTTTTTTCCGACGACGAACTGCGGATTTTCTCCATAGTCTCGAGCTTCAACTGGACTGACTCATTGAGCGACATGGGAGTAGTGTGGGAGGACGATGAAACCTCGATTCGCGTAGGTATTGACAAGGCAAGGGGCGAAAAATGCCCCCGGTGCTGGCAGTACACCGAGGCAGGGGACGAAGATGGCCTATGCCCCAGGTGTTCGGCGGTTCTATCGGCCTGAAGAAGTACTTTAACAGTATAATGACGCAAAGTTGCAGCCCCGTCGGCCCCTCTTCCCTGGAAGATGACGACGGGGTTTTCTCTGAAGAGCCGGAAATAATAAGCCCCTCCCCGGAAGACGCAGGCCGGCGTCTGGACGTTTTTTTGGCAGCATGTCTGGGCATAACCCGTTCTACTGCAAAAAAACTCGTTGACGGCGGTAATATACGCCTTCAGGGCGCCGCTAAAACAAAGGCCGGCCTGAAGATTACCCCGGATATGACATTGGTGATAACGGCGCCTCCAGGCCTACCCTCCGGGCCGGAGCCGGAGGATGTCGCTTTTGATGTGGTTTACGAGGACGACCGCCTGCTGGTGATCGACAAGCCGGGCGGGCTGGTAGTTCACCCCGCCCCCGGAAACTGGCGGGGGACCCTGGTAAACGGCCTCCTTTACAGGTATCCCGACATACGTAACGCAGGCGACCCGGCGAGGCCCGGCATTGTACACCGGCTTGACGGCCCCACTTCCGGGCTCATGGCGGTCGCCAGGGACCAGGCGGCCCTGGATAACCTTCAGGCTCAGTTCCGGCAAAGGGAAGTTAAAAAAGAGTACCTGGCCCTGGTCCGGGGTGGCGTGAAAAACCGGGCCGGTACCATCAACGCCCCCATTGGCAGGAGCCCGGCCAACAGGCTTCGGATGGCAGTGGCCCCGGGGGGCAGGGAGGCGGTGACCAACTTCCGCAGGCTTTGGACCAGGGGCGGTTTTTCCCTGATGGAGTTCGAAATTCCCACAGGAAGGACCCACCAGATACGAGTCCACTCCGCCGCCATGGGACATCCCGTCCTCGGCGACAGTCTCTACGGCGGCGGCGCGGACCGGCGGCTGCCTGAAGGAAGGATATTCCTTCACTCCTGGAAGCTCTCCTTCCTTCACCCATGCGGAGCCCCTCTCTCTTTCACCTCTCCTCTTCCAGCTGAACTGACCGGGCGACTTCGGGAAATTCTTTCCAAAGACGGGGGTTGACCAGGAGGGTCCGGGGGTTGGAGTAGGTAACGTGGGCAATGGCGCTTCCGGGGATTGACCGCACATGCTTTCGTTCAGTGTAATCCACCTGCACCTTTACTCCGTCCCTGGCCCTGCTGTACCAGGCGGCCAGTGAGGCTGCGATTAAGAGCGATGACTCCTCCGGCGGCTGTTGGGACTTTAAAATAACGTGGGCCCCGGGGGTTTCATGGGCGTGGAACCACAGATCTCCGGGGGAAGCAACCTTAAAAGTAACGTGCCGGTTGCCCCTGGCGTTAAGACCCGCATAGATAAGATCTTGGCCGTTTTCAAGTCTGATATGGGGCGGGGCGGCCTTCTTTTTGCCGGGGGCGCGCCCTTTTGCCTGCCCTACCCATTCCAGCAGATCAAGGGCGGAGGCGGAAAGAAGATCGGGGTCGTCGATATACTCCAGAGCTTCCAGCTGCTCTCTCAGCTCGGCTATTCCGTCATCAATCGACTCGATCTCCCTTGCCAGGGCGCCTATATCAACCTTTCCCTTCTTAAACTTCTTAAAGTACTTTTCAGCGTTTGCAAAAACCGAAAGAGCGGGGTCAAGGGGAATGGCAAGAAGCTCCCCCGACTCCCAGTCGGTAAGGGAAACTTCGGGAACGTTGGAAGGTACGGAATTCCCGGCAGAAATAAGCAGATTGCCCATCTTTAAGAATTCCGATCCCCGCTCGGAAAGTTTACGCTGATTTTCAAGGCCGTCCCTCCGCCGCATTCGACTCTTAATCTCCCTCTCAAGTCCCTTTTTTACTCCGGCAAGGATTACCCGCCGTCTCTCGCCAAAATAGGAAGAGAGAATTTCCTCGCCGCACCAACCCAGAAGGCTGCCGTCAGGAAATTCACCGCCGGGTAATTTTTTCGGGAAAACGGTTAATAATCCGCCGTGGCGCTGTAGCAGGAGAGAGCGGCCGCCACCCTCCAAAAGAGCCTTTATCATGGCGTTCCACTCTTCGGGAGAGTAAAGATCCCAGTTGGACTTTATCAGCTTTGACAGACCTCTACCTACTCCTATCAATCCGTCAAGATCCCCGGTTTTTTTTATCTCCCCAACTTCTTCAAGGCGCCTGCCCTTAAGGGGCGGCGGAGGAATATAGGGCGCGCCGGGTATGATCATCCTGTACCTGTTGACGTCGCCGCCTATATGCTTTGCAGGTTCGAGAATTACCCCTCTTTCATCCAGAATAATCAGGTTGCTGTTTCTATCGGTACCCTCGAAAACCAGGGTCAGCTTCACGGTAAATCCCGCTCCGACAACCCGTTCGGCGGCAAAGTGCAGTACCCGGTCGCTGTTTATCTGCCTGGCGGATAAAAGGGCTCCATTACTGAAATTCCTCTTCAGAGCCTCGCCGAAGGAGGAGCGGGAAGGCCGCGTTTTTTTGAGGATAGACACGCTTCTGTCGTCGGCAAGACCACACCCGTAGCTCGCAGAGTTCCATGAAAATAAGAGCCACTGCCCCCTGAGGGAACCAAGTTTAAAGGCCGCCCAGGATTCTCCGGTCTCAATTTTGTTTATCCTTGCAGGCAGGACGTCTTTATTTAGGGCGCCCCTAATTGCAGTTATTAGCTCCGGACCAAAAGACATAGGGAATCACTCCGTTTTTTAGGTTTTGCCGGAAAGTCATAGATTATCTTACACTAATCTCCTTGACAAGTCGGCCTTCGCTCATTACAATAACCTCCGTTGGTCTGCCGGGGCTGTGGCGCAGTGGGAGCGCGCTTCCCTCGCACGGAAGAGGCCGGGGGTTCGAATCCCCCCAGCTCCACCAGATTCTGGTGTTGCGGTTTCGGTAATAATTGGTTACAATATCGGGGCGTAGCGCAGTCTGGTTAGCGCACCTGCTTTGGGAGCAGGGGGTCGAAGGTTCGAATCCTTTCGCCCCGACCAGGATTTCAGGTGCGGGAATAGCTCAGTTGGCTAGAGCGATGGCCTTCCAAGCCGTAGGTCGCGGGTTCGAATCCCGTTTCCCGCTCCAAACTTACAGGCGCCTGTAGCTCAGCTGGACAGAGCAACGGCCTTCTAAGCCGTGGGTCGCGGGTTCGAATCCTGCCGGGCGCGCCAACAAACATGGTGAGCGTAGCTCAATCGGTTAGAGCACTGGACTGTGGCTCCAGATGTTGGGGGTTCAAGTCCCCTCGCTCACCCCAGTTGACATGAGCGCCCGTAGCTCAGTGGATAGAGTCACAGACTTCGGATCTGTTGGTCGCGGGTTCGAATCCTGCCGGGCGCGCCAAGCATAAATAAATATGGACTGTTAGCTCAGTTGGCAGAGCAGCTGACTCTTAATCAGCGGGTCGTGGGTTCGAATCCCTCACAGTCCACCAGACTATCAAGCGGTAAAAATTTTTACCGCAAATATTTAAAAGAAGCCGGGGCATTCAGTACGCCCCGGCTTCTCTGTAATTTGGAAATTGTAACATGTCGTAACAGTTTAACCTCAAGTTCCCTTAAAGCTGGGAGGACCACAGCCGTCCCGCCGACTCCAGTATCTTCTGCCGCAGGGGCCTCTGGCGCCACTTGTAGAGGCGGAACTGGGAGCTCTCCTCCATATCCCTTTCATAGGCCGCGATAAAATCGGCTGCTACAGCTGAATCGTAAATAAAGGCCTGGACCTCAAAGTTTATTTCAAGGCTCCTGGCGTCAAGGTTGGCCGTACCTACCGAAACCACGGATCCGTCCGCAATCAGGATTTTTGAGTGTATAAACCCCTTCTCGTACCGGTAGACCTTTACCCCGGCCCGCAGCAGCTCCTCAATGTTGGACAGGGACGCCCAGTAGACAATGGCGTGGTCCGTTTTATGGGGAATCATTACCCTTACGTCTATTCCGCTCATCGCGGCTACGGTAAGAGCGGTCATAAGGGGGACGCCCGGGACGAAGTAGGGCGTGCAGAGCCATACAGATTCCCTTGCGTTTGCAATAAGTGAAAAATAGCCGTGGAGAATGGGTTTCCAGTTTTTATTAGGGCCGCTTGCTACAATCTGAACCGTGCTATCACCTGAGGGGGCGGGCAGGGGCGCCTCTCCGTACTCCAACGGCGCCTTGTCGCAGAAAACCCAGTCGGCCCTGAAGATATCGTCAAGGCACGATACGGCCGGTCCCTTTAGCTCTATATGGGTATCCCTCCAAAAACCCATTCCCGGCTCCCCTGAAACATACATGTCGCCGATGTTAAGGCCCCCCATGAAGCCAACAACGCCGTCCACCACCACAATTTTCCTGTGGTTGCGGAAGTTCAGTTCCCTCCGGAGCCGGGGAAAGGATACGGGGAGGAAGGAGTGGACCTTGACGCCGGCGTTTTTAAGGCTGTTGACAAATTTTGCCCCCAGGTTCCAGCTTCCCACGCTGTCGAATATAAGGTTTACCCTTATTCCGGCCTCTGCCTTTTCAATCAGGATGTCCTTTATCTCATTACCGGTTTTATCGTTGGCAATGGAGTAGTACTCCATGTGAATGTACTCTTTTGCTTCTTTCAGGGCCTCTGTGATGGCTGAGAAAGTCTCTTCCCCGTTAAGAAGCATTTTCACAGAATTTCCTGCCGTCAGGAGGGCCCTTGCGCTTTTGGAAAGCAGATTGGCAGTTTTTCCGTCCGATTCCCGGTCGATACCTTTTATCCCCGCCCTGTCCGGCGCCTGGTCGCCCTTTCGCCTGATTCGCCTGTTCTTTCTTTTCAGCTTGCGGAAATAACCTCTTCCGCGAATATCGGGGCCGAAAAACATATAAAGGATAAAACCAACCACCGGAAGAAGGATAAGCACAAGCAACCAGGCAATGGTCCTATCGGGGTTTTTTTCCTCAAGGAAAATTAAACTGGCTATGAAAAGGCCATAAACCCAGGCAAAGGCAATTAGGTACTCGCCGGCAAAAGCGGGAAGGCGGCCCATAAAATAAACCAAAGACTCGCCTGCGGACCTGCCCTCGCCGAACAGCTCCCTGGTTGCGGAGGCCAGCTCCTTCCACCCGGTCATTAAAAAGAAGACGGTGGCCAGGCTAAAGATGATAAGAAGCAGGAGTTTAGTTCCGTACGGTTTTTTCAGCATAACCCACCCTTTTTAAGCGTTTTTACCGACCTTATACAAAAAGCAAAGGCTTCTTCCCAAAATCAAATAAAGGTGTTATCATTCCACGACATGGATAATGGGCGAGAGTGGTGGAACGGCATACACGTCAGACTTAGGATCTGATGCCTCAGGGCTTGGGGGTTCGAGTCCCCCCTCTCGCACCATTTTAACAGCCGGGCAACAACGGAATCATGCAGCATTGCGGTCTTAGTTTCCCGCTCCGGCGAAAACCGCCGGGCCGGCAAAGTAAAAATTTGATATAATGAAACAAATTTTACACCCTCTCCGGCAGGGCGTCTTGTCTGCAGAAAGGAGAAACACAAATGAGAAAAAGATCAGTATCGTTTGCATTAGGCATCTTCTGCGCCATCCTTATAGCAATAACTTTCAATGCGCAAACGGCATTCTCGCAACCCTTCTCGAACAGCCAGGCCTTTCACAACATGCAGAATCACCGCTCGAAAACCGACCAGGCAAAAAGGCTGAAGGCTATTGAGACCTACTTCAGGAAGAAAAACCCCAAAATCCCCCTCAAAAACATTTCCTACTACGCCCAACTTGTAGAAGACTGCTCGGCCAGGTACAACCTGGACCCTTTTCTCGTAGCCTCCGTGATGGTTAAAGAATCCACAATCAAGGAAAAGGCCGTCAGCAAAGGTAATTACGGGCTTATGCAGATTAACTGGAAAGCCAACAGGCCCTGGATTGTCAAAAACTATCCCATTCGCTCCACCAAAGAGCTGCTGACGCCATCCTACAACGTTAGCATCGGCGCTCATATTCTTGCCGCAAATATAAAAAAATGCAAGGGAGATGTTGACAGGGGGTTGGATAGATACCGGGGCCGGTCCCTCGCGTCCTACAGAAATTCAATCCACCAGCACTACCAGGGTATTTCTGAGATTTTCAGACGGCTATAGGTCTAAAAGCAGTTATTGCCGTTAATCTTACTTCATGAGGGCATGCTAATGGACATCAAGGCTATCAAAGAGAAAATAATTACAAACGTCTATCTTATTGACTCGTCAAAAAAAGTGCCTCTCCACAAGCACGACGGGTTTGACGAAATTTTTTACTGTGTTGCAGGCGAGGGTTTCGGCGTTCTGCAGGACGGGGACGTGGAACTCAAAGTGGGGGAGGCTTTTATTGTCCCTTCCGGAACCATGCACGCCCTCAAAACCGAAGGCGAGCTTTGCGTTGCCTCCTTTTTAGTTCCTGTAGTAAAAAAAGGTTAAACGGACGGCCGCTTTGGCGGCCGTCTTTTCTAACTTTAGAGACGCTGCCGCCCGGTCCTCTATAACGTCTGCTCTTCGGACTCGACTTTTATCGTGAGGGCGGCTCTGGCCCATGGGAAAACGGACTTTATTATGTCGAAGCGCGGCCCTTCTTTTTCCATGACGGCAGTACCTTCTACAAGAAAGCCCGTTCCCTTGTATGTCTTGCCTTCTACCTCCCTGTTTGTGATGGTCAGCTTCACCTTGTTGTTTGACGCGATATTTTTTTCAGTCTCAAACATTCGGCCGGCAGGAATCAGCAGCTCTCCTTCATCGGTTATATGAACGTAGCTGTTCCAGGAGTTTACCACGTGGGGTCCGTCCGCCCCCCTGGTTATAATGGCTAAAGCCGCATCCGGCGGGGTAGTTAAAACTTCCCTCAGCTTATCTCCTATCATCCTTCTTCCTTCCTCCTCTCCCGGTTTCCGCCCCGCCATTGAAAGCGGCAGGCGGTATAGCCTTATTCTACAACATAATGGAGCTAAAACGACAGAAACCTTTAAATAAAGAAGAGGCAGTCCGTTGGTAGATCCTGCAGGAAGGATAAATCGGCCGTCGGAATAAAACGGACCGACTTGCAGATTTGCCGGTAATTTACTCTTGACAGAAAGATGCTTCTAGAATATTATCTTTAAGTTGGCAGGCGCCGCCGGCAAAAAGTGAACAAATTTAGGAGGAACAATTTTGACAACCCAGGGAACAGTTAAGTGGTTCAATGCGACCAAGGGCTATGGTTTTCTTACCAGCGATGATGGCAGGGACGTTTTCGTCCATTTCAGCGCCATCCAGGGCGATGGCTTCAAAACTCTTGACGAGGGACAGAGGGTTTCTTTCGAGATAACCCAGGGAGCCAAGGGAGACCAGGCCGCCGACGTCGTAAAGATATAGCCCTTTTCTAAAAAGAAAAAACAGGGGGCAGCGGTAAAATAACCGCTGCCTTTTTATTATTTTGCATTCATCTCTTTTCCCGTGTAAAATACTTTCCGCATATTTTCTCTTCCTCCCGACAGGAAGATGAATCATAAAGGCAGCGCCGGCAAATTTGTACGGCAATAAGGCGTCGAAAGGGGTTGCAGTGTTATGAGATCCGAGATGGTTTCCCAGGAGAATAATATTATCACCATAAAGGTGGAGTTTGAGCCCGGCGAATTTGCCAGAAACATCGACAAAGCCGCAAGGGAACTCGCCGTTAAAGCCAATATTCCGGGGTTCAGAAAAGGCCGGACCCCCAGGAAAATTCTAGAGATGCGTTTCGGAAAACAGAGCCTTTACGCAGAAGCCCTAGAGCTTATGCTTCCCGACGCCGTGGAAGAAGTTGTCAGGGATTATGACCTTCAACTAATCGACGAACCTTCGGTAAAAGTGGAAAAAATGGAAGAGAACGCCCCCCTCGAATTAAAACTTACTTTCGAAGTCACCCCGGAGATAACTCTCCCCGACCTGGGTGATATTTCGGTCGAAAGGGCGGAAGCCGTCGTCTCCGACGAGACGGTGGAGGGAACTTTCCAGGAAATTTTAAGGCAGAACTCAACCCTCAGGCCAGTTGAAGATCGTCCCGTAGAAGGTCTTGACACGGTCAACATAAGCTACTTTACCGTTATCCAGGCGGGCGATGGCGAAGAGGAGAGGCACGGCCCCGATGAAGCCCCCCTCGACCTTTCCGAGGTTTCCGTAAGAAACGAGATCAGGGATGCTCTCATCGGTAAATCCCTAAACGAACATGCCGAAGCAGAAGTAACAGTTGACGAAAATTACCCCGACAAGGAACTTGTGGGGAAGACCATAAAATACGAGATGACTGTCACCGCAATCAAAGAAAGAGTACCGCCGGCGCTCGACCCGGAATTTTTCAAGAAAATCCTTGGTCAGGACTGCGAAACTGAAGATGCCTTCCGCCAGGAACTGAGGAACAGGATTTTTAAAAACGAGGAAGCGGCAAACCAGTCGAAAGCCGAGCACGACGCAGTAGAACAGATCTCCGGTAAAGCGGAGCTTCTGGTGCCCCAAACCCTGGTCTCCCGCCAGGCCGAATCCATGAAAAAGGACGACGAAGAAAGAATCCTGCGGGGCAGGAATATAACCATGGATCAGTACCTTGAAGAAATAGGCACATCCATGGATAAATACAACGAAGAGATTTTAGCCAGGGCCGAAGCCATTGTTCGCAGGTCTCTCGTTCTTGATAAAATCGCAGACGACATGAAGATCACCGTGGAAAAGGAAGATTTCGAGGGCGAGATGGCGTCCATGGCCTCTACCTACGGAATCGACGCGGGGCATCTGGTAAACAGCCTGTTCAAAGATGAGAAGAACCTCATGGAGATGGCAAACAGGATAAAATACAAAAAAACGGTAAAGGCCATTATGGATGAAGTAAAAATCAACGGGGCCGGGACCGGAGAAACAGAGAGTCCGGCGACGGAAGACTGACTGTTTTAGCGAAAGGAGGCCCCCAAATTGCTTATACCTTATGTAGTCGAGCAAACGGGCAGAGGAGAGCGAACTTACGATATCTACAGCCGCCTCCTCAAGGACAGGATTATATTTCTGGGCCAGGGGATTGACGACCATACCGGAAACCTGGTGGTAGCCCAGCTTCTCTTTCTTGAAAGCGAGGACCCGGAAAAAGACATCCACATCTACATTAACAGCCCCGGAGGGTATGTCACCGCCGGTCTTGCCATCTATGACACCATGCGGTACATTAAATGCCCGGTGTCCACCATCTGCATCGGTCAGGCCAGCAGCATGGCGGCCCTGCTCCTTGCAGGAGGGACGGCGGGTAAAAGGCTCGCCCTTCCCAACTCCAGGATAATGATCCACCAGCCTCTGGGGGGGACTCACGGCCAGGCCACGGAAGTGGAGATTCATGCGCGGGAAATACTTAAGCTCAGAGACCGCCTGAATGATATACTTGTGGAGCATACGGGACAGACAAAAAAGAAGATAGCAGCCGATACCGAGAGGGACTTTTTTATGTCCCCCGAAGAAGCGCAAAAGTACGGGATAATAGATAAAGTCATCCATTCGAGATAGCAGCCGATTGGGGCAAGGTCTCTCCAACAGGACTTAAAGGGAGCCCGTATGGCGCTCCCTTGTTGCTGTGTATTGGGAAGACTCCGGGGAGGGAAGGGTTCGTGTTTAAATACGAGGATAAAAAAAGCGGCAGAGGAAAGGGCGGAAACTCCAGGTGCTCTTTCTGCGGCAAAGGGCAGGACGAAGTTCAAAAGCTCATTGCCGGGCCTAACGTATCTATATGCGATGAATGTATACACCTTTGCAACCTCATTTTAAACGAGGAGGCGGAGGAGGCCGCAACCGAGGAGGACAGCGCCGTCCTGCTGGACGACGCGCCAAGGCCGAGGGAGATAAAAGCTTTTCTTGACCAGTACGTCATAGGGCAGGAGTGGGCAAAGAAAAGCGTCTCGGTAGCAGTCTACAACCATTTTAAACGGTTGGGCAGCTTTTCAGCGCCCGACGACGACGTTGAACTCCAGAAGAGCAACGTACTCCTGCTCGGCCCCACGGGATGCGGCAAGACGCTTATTGCCCAGACCCTGGCCAGGAGGCTGAACGTACCCTTTGCCATCGCTGACGCCACCACCCTGACCGAGGCGGGGTACGTAGGGGAAGACGTGGAAAACATACTCGTAAAACTCCTCCAGGCGGCGGATTACGACGTTAAGGCAGCGCAGCGGGGAATTATCTACATCGACGAAATCGACAAACTGACCAGAAAGTCCGAGTCGGCCTCCATAACCAGGGACGTATCGGGAGAAGGAGTCCAGCAGGCCCTTTTAAAAATACTTGAGGGGACCCTCTCGAACGTACCGCCAAAAGGGGGACGAAAACACCCCTACCAGGACTTCATTCAGCTGGATACCAGCAATATTCTGTTCATCTGCGGAGGCGCCTTCGACGGAATAGAGGAGATCATCGGAAGAAGGGTTAACGAGCAGCTGATAGGCTTCGGCGGCGATATACTAGGAAAGAGGGACGCCCGCCGGTACGAGATAATGCGGCGCATACAGCCGGAGGACCTTATGGCCTACGGCTTTATCCCCGAACTGGTCGGCCGCCTCCCGGTAATAGTTCCCCTGGAGGAACTTGACGTGGACGCCCTGGCCAGAATTCTTTCCGAGCCTAAAAACGCCCTGCTCCGCCAGTACCGCAAAGCTTTCTCCATTGAGGGCGTAAATCTTGAGTTTACGGACGAAGCCGTTAGAAGGGTTGCCGAAAAAGCAGTCGATAAAAACACCGGCGCCAGGGGACTTCGCTCCATTCTGGAAAACCTGATGATGGAGCTTATGTACGATATCCCCTCAAGGGCGGGAGAAATTGACAGGATAATCATAACCGAAGAAACAGTGGAGGGTACCGCTGCGCCCGTAATGGAGAAGAAAAGCTCCAAGGAGGTTGCCTGAACGATGGAGGAGAGGCGGCGCAGCTACGTTCTGCCTATCAGGGACATTGTGGTTTTTCCGGGGATTATCGTCCCTCTCTTCGTGGGAAGGCCGAGATCCCTTAAAGCCATTGAGATGGCCATGCTGGAGGACAGGAGCATTACAGTAGTCGCCCAGAGGGAGATGGACACCGACGACCCCGGAGTGGACGACCTCCACTCAGTGGGAGTGCTTTGCACCATTCTCCAGATGGTAAGGATACCCGACGGAACCACAAAAATCCTTATCGAGGGAGTCGAAAAAGTTAGGCTTGAATCGATTAAAAGAGGCAAGGAATCCCTTGAGGCAGATGTTTTTCCTCTTCCCTGGGAGGAGAGCCAGTCCGCCAATCTTGAGGCGCTGAAGCGGGCCGTACTGGAACAGTTTGAAAAATATGTGACCCTGCACCCGAGGATCCCCGCGGAGGTGCTGGTCACTGTTATGAACGTGGACGACCCGAAACAGATCTCGGACCTGGTCAGCTCCCACCTTTCAGTAAAAGTAGATAGAAAGCAGCGTCTGCTGGAGATGATCGACCCTGAAAAAAGCCTGAAGTATATTTTAAAGCTCCTGTTGGAGGAAATCGACATCCTCCAGCTTGAACATGACATTCAGGACAAGGTCAGGCAGGAGGTTGAGCGCGGACACAAGGAGTTCTACCTCAGGGAGCAGCTAAAAGTAATTCAGGACGAACTGGGGCACAACGACGCCCCTTCTGAAATAGAGGAGTTAAGAAAAAAGGTTGAAGAAGCGGAAATGCCCGAGGCGCCCAGGACGAAAGCTCTCCACGAGCTGGACCGTCTGTCCAAGATGCCCCTTATGTCCGCAGAGGCAACGGTGGTCAGGACCTATATCGACTGGCTTGTAACCTTGCCGTGGAATAAGTTTTCCCCTGATAACAGCGATGTCGCCCGGGCTGAAAAAATTCTCGAAGAGGATCACTACGGCCTTGAGAAAGTCAAGGAGCGCATTCTTGAATTTCTGGCCGTCAGAAAGCTAGCCTCGGGAAAGATGAAGGGGCAGGTTCTGTGCTTCGTCGGACCTCCGGGTGTGGGAAAGACGTCCCTTGGAAAATCTGTGGCCAGGGCTTTGGAGCGAAAATTTGTCAGCATGTCCCTGGGAGGCATGAGGGACGAGGCGGAGATCAGGGGGCACAGGCGCACCTACGTGGGGGCCATGCCAGGCAGGATTGTACAGAAGCTCAGGCAGGCCGGCGTAAATAACCCTGTCCTTCTAATGGACGAAATAGACAAGATGGGGCAGGATTTCCGAGGCGACCCCTCGGCCGCCCTGCTTGAGGCGCTGGATCCGGAACAGAACAGCTCCTTTACCGACCACTTCATGGAGGTGGCGGTGGACCTGAGCGACGTTGTTTTTATTACTACCGCCAACGTAACCCACACCACCCCCAAGCCTCTGCTTGACAGGATGGAAGTAATAAAAATCCCCGGCTACGTTTGGCAGGAGAAGGCAAAAATAGCACAAAAACACCTCTTCCCCAGGATTCTTCACGAGCACGGCCTTGAACCCAAACAGGTAAAAATAACGCCAAAGGCCCTGGAGAAGATAATTTCAGATTACACCAGGGAAGCGGGGGTCAGGGGGCTGGACCGGGAACTTTCCACCATCTGCAGAAAAATCGTCAGAAAACTCGTGGAAGACGGCTACAACCCTGATAAAACCGTTACGGTGGGTACCAGGGATCTCAAGGAGTACCTGGGTCCTCCCCGTCTTTACGATCTTCGTCTTCCAAAGGATAAAGAGACAGGCACGGCCGTAGGGCTGGCATGGACCGAGACGGGGGGAGACGTCCTGGTAATAGAGGCGGTTACCATGAAGGGGAAGGGGGACGTCACCCTGACCGGAAATCTGGGAACGGTCATGCAGGAGTCCGCCCAGACAGCCCTGGGCTTCCTTCGCGCGAATGCGGCCGAACTCGGAATAGGGGATGTGGACTGGGAAACAACCGACGTCCATCTACACGCTCCCGAAGGCGCCATCCCTAAGGACGGGCCGTCTGCAGGAATTACCATGGCGCTGGCCATGCTTTCGGCAGTAAAAAATACGCCCGTTATGCCCGGAGTAGCCATGACCGGCGAAATTTCCCTTCAGGGGAAAGTGCTTCCCGTGGGCGGAATAAGGGACAAAATCCTGGCTGCAAAAAGACAGGGGATCAAAGACATAATCCTTCCGGCCGCAAACAGGCCCGATGTGGAGGAGATCCCGGAGTGGTCCAGAGAGGGACTTGCCTTTACTTACGCCGCCAAGGTCTCTGAAGTGTTCAATTTTTCCCTGGATAAAGGACCGGACGAATAATGGAGAAGTGGAAAGTCCGGCTCGATACCACTGCATTCACCCGGGACCAGTTTCCGGAGCGGGACATAGCCGAATTTGCCGTGGCCGGGCGTTCAAATGTAGGAAAGTCAAGCCTGGTAAACCGCCTTTTAGGAGCGAAGCTTGCCCACGTTGGCGCAACCCCGGGGAAGACCAGGAGCATCAATTTTTACCGCGTGGAAACGCCCTTAGGCCCTTTCATGCTCGTGGACCTTCCGGGCTACGGTTACGCATCCAGAAGCAAGAAAGAGAGGAGGCAGTGGTCCTCCCTTATTGAAGCCTATATAACATCAAGAGAGGCCCCGGACCTGATCCTTCACTTGGCGGACTTCCGTCACGGTCTCACGGCAAACGACCGGGAACTCCAGGATTGGATATCCGGTATGGGGCTCTCCATGCTTGTGGTTTTTACCAAAGGCGATAAAATTTCAAAGGGCGCCAGAAAAGGCGCCCTATACAAGTATATTCAATCCGGGCTGAAGTCCGTAGACGTTCCCATAGTAACGTCGGCGGAAAAAGGGGACGGGATAGCCGAACTGAAGGGTTTTCTGGAAGGCTTTCTTTCTACTCTTTCTGGCCCCGGGGAAAATTAAGTATTTCTTCGCATCGGAGGGAGCGTCGCAATGCGGGATATTCTGGAAAAAATGGCAAAATCTTACGATCCTAAGCCCATTGAGGACAAGTGGTATGCGTCCTGGATGGAAAGAGGTCTTTTTAAATCCTCTCCCGGCGGGGACAAGTCAAAGGCCTTCACCATCGTTATTCCACCCCCTAACGTAACCGGCTCCCTGCACATGGGTCATGCGTTCAACCACACCTTCCAGGATATTCTGTGCAGGTACAAGCGTATGAAGGGGTACAACGTCCTCTGGCTCCCGGGAACGGACCATGCCGGAATAGCCACCCAGAACGTGGTGGAGAGAATGCTTGCGGAGCAGGGCCATACAAGACACGACCTCGGCAGGGAGGAGTTTGTGAAGAAGGTCTGGGAGTGGAAAGAAGAGTACGGCGGCCGAATCACGAACCAGATGAAAAAGCTGGGAAATTCCTGCGACTGGGACCGGGAGAGGTTCACTCTTGACGAGGGCCTGTCCAAAGCGGTAAGAACCGTATTCGTCCGGCTTTATGAAAAAGGCCTCATTTACAAGGGAAAATATATTATCAACTGGTGCCCCCGGTGCCATACGGCCCTTTCCGATATCGAAGTTGAGCACGAGGAGAGAAACGGAAAGCTCTACTACGTCCGATACCCCTTCACGGACGGCGAGGGCTTCTTGGTGGTGGCCACCACAAGGCCCGAGACCATCTGGGGCGACGTGGCGGTGGCGGTTCACCCCAGGTCGTCCAAGGCGGAACTGGCGGGCAGGCATGTCCGTGTCCCCCTGGGAGGCCGGGAGGCGCCCATTATCGAGGACGTCATGGTGGACCCGGAGTTCGGCACGGGATGCGTTAAAATTACCCCGGCCCACGACCCCAACGACTTCCTGGTAGGCCTGAGGCACGGCCTGGAGCAGGTCCAGGTTATTGACGAAAACGGCCTGATGAACGACCTGGCCCCCGGCTACGAAGGGCTCTCTTTGGCAGAAGCCAGAAAGAAGGCCGAGGACGACCTAAGGGCCGCAGGCCTGCTTGAAAAAGTGGAGGAGATGGTTCACTCGGTGGGCCACTGCTACCGCTGTCGCACCACGGTGGAACCGTACCTTTCCGAGCAGTGGTTTGTAAAGGCCGGTCCCCTGGCGGAGGCCGGGGTAAAGGCTGTTAAAGACGGCAAAATCAGGTGGACTCCCAATCAGTGGGAAAAAGTCTACTATCAGTGGATGGAAAACATCCGGGACTGGTGCATCTCCAGGCAGCTGTGGTGGGGCCACAGGATCCCCGCCTGGACCTGCGGCGACTGCGGCCATATCACCGTGTCGGAGACTGACCCCCTGACGTGCGAAAAGTGCGGATCCGCCAATATAGTACAGGACGAGGACGTGCTGGACACCTGGTTCAGCAGCGCCCTGTGGCCCTTTTCCACCCTGGGCTGGCCCGATGAAACCGAGGACCTGGCCTACTACTATCCCACGTCGGTAATGGTGACCGGGTTCGACATAATCTTCTTCTGGGTGGCCCGGATGATAATGATGGGGCTTGAATTCATGGACGAAATTCCCTTCAGCGACGTCTACATTCACGCCCTCATCCGGGACGAGAAAGGCCAAAAGATGAGCAAGTCCAGCGGAAACGTCATCGACCCCCTGGACATGATAGAACAGTACGGCGCCGACGCCCTAAGAATGACCCTGGCTGCCCTGACGGTCCAGGGACGGGATATTTTGCTAAGCGCCGGAAAGATAGAGACCTACAGATTTTTCATGAACAAAATCTGGAACGCCTCCCGGTTTGCCCTGATGAACCTGGAGGATGGGGTTCAGCTTGAGGACCCCTCTTCTCTGGCCCTTGCCCTCCACGACAAGTGGATCCTCCAGAGGAGCAAGGACGTCTGCCTGGAGGCGGGTCGGATGCTGGACTCCTTTAACACCGGCGAAGCGGCAAGGCTCCTGTACGACTTCGTTTGGGGCGACCTCTGCGACTGGTACCTCGAACTGTCAAAGCCGGCCCTCAGGGGGGACGAGGGAGAGGAAAGAAAGCAGACGGCAAGAACGGTAATTTCAAACGTATTCAGGGACGTCCTGCTGCTTCTCCACCCCTTTGTGCCCTTTGTAACGGACGAGCTTTGGAATACTTTCGGCTTCGGCGGCGAGTTTATTGAGCTCAATAGCTGGCCCGACGCAGCAGCCCGGCCGGACTTCCCCGGAGCAATGGAGAAGATGGCCCTCTTCCAGGAAACTGTCCGAATTCTGCGGAACTTAAGGGCCGAGGCGGCAATTCCTCCCCAGAACAAGGCTAACAGGGCCTTTGTCCAGACGGGAAGCTCATCCCTTCTTGCCGGGGTGATTAGGGAAAACAAGGCCCTCATGGAAGGACTGGCTAAAATCGGGGAGATTTCCCTCCTTACCCCTGAGGAAGAAAAACCCGCCGGGGTTCTGTCATCCCAGGCAGAAACAGGCGAGGTCAGCCTTCTGGTGGGGGACATCCTGGACATACCCTCCGAGGTTAAAAGACTGGAGGGGGAGATGGCTTCCGTGAGTAAAAACATCGAAGACTGTCTTAAAAAACTTGGCAATGAAAATTTTGTCAGCAGGGCCCCCGCCGAAGTTGTTGAAAAAGAAAAAGCAAGGCTCGCAGAGAACGAGGCCCGTCTCTCCAGGATAAAGGAAAACATCGAAAGCCTTAAGCGGGTCTAGCCCCATGAGAGAAAACCCCGGTTCCTTCGAAGACCTTGAAGACTTTATTTCGTCTCTGGCAAGCCCCGGCATAAGGCCGGGGCTTGAGAGGATGGGCCGCCTGCTTGATTTTCTGGGGAACCCGGAAAAGGATTTCCCCGCCGTACAAATAGTAGGTACCAACGGGAAGGGCTCAACCGCCGCCTTTTCGGCTTCTATACTGAAGGAAGCAGGGTACAGGACCGCCCTTTATACGAGCCCTCACCTGGAGTCGCCCGACGAGCGGCTGCTAGTGGACGGCGTCCCCCTATCCCTGAACGACTGGGCCCGGGCCTGTGAAAAAATAAGTAAAGCTCTGGGGGACAACCCGGCTCTGGCTTCCGACCCGCCCACTTACTTTGAACTTGTGACTGCGGCTGCCCTGCTGCTATGCTCCCAAAACTCCGTTGATATCGTTGTGGCGGAGGCGGGCCTGGGCGGCAGGCTGGACGCCACGAATCTGCTGGGCGGCGTGGAGCTTTCGCTCATTGCGTCCATCTCCCTGGACCACAGCGACTTCCTGGGGAATACTCTGGAAGAAATAGCGGGAGAGAAGTTCGCCGTAATGAGAAGGGGAGTTCCGGCTTTTTTCTCGGGCAGCCCCCAAAAACTCGTCCCCCTTTTCAAGGAAAAAGCTCAGGAAAAGGGCGCCCTTCCCTTCGTCCTGTTCGAAGAGGTTAAGGCTGATGACATATCCATTACGGAGGAAGGAGTATCGTTCATCTTCCGGAGCGGGGAGAAGCGTCTTAAACTGAACACGCCTCTTCACGGTTCCTTCCAAGTGGAGAACTGCTCCCTGGCGGTGGCGGGCATGATTGCCCTGTCAACAAAATTCCCCCTAATAACCGACGATGCCATTCTAAAGGGCGTTCAAAAGGCCCGGTGGCCGGGAAGATTTGAAATCCTGAGGCCGGTTCCGCCCCTGATTCTGGACGGCGCCCACAATCCCGACTGGATGAGGAGGCTTGTGGAAAGCCTCGGAATGATATACGGAGCCAACAAACCTGCTGCGCTTTTTGCGTCCATGAAGGACAAAGACTATTCGGAAGGACTCTCCCTGCTTAAAGAAGGGGCCGGCTTCCTGATCTGCACCTCCGTTCCCGGCAACTTGCGCTCAGAGGACCCGGAAAATCTTGCCGCCGCCGCCCTGAAGGCAGGCTGGACGCAAGAGAAGGTGAAAATAATCCCCGATCCGCGGGAGGCGCTGTTTGAGGCGGAAAAATCGCGCAAAGGAACGGTCTGCTGCGGAAGCCTCTATTTCGTCGGCCATATGCGGACCATGCTATTTTCCAACAGAAAGGAGCTGGGGTTTTGAAAACTAAAAACCCCGGGCCCGCATACAGATTTGAACAAGAGGGGGCAAACCGCTCCCTCGTTTTTGTACCGCCAGCCGGGGAGGACTCCATGGACATCAGGCTGTTTCTGCGGGGGCCTGCCATGGATGAGGCCCGGGGAGACCCCTTTTTAAGCAGAGCTCTTCTCGGGGGCCATATTCCGGACGCCCTGCCTCTTACTGCGCCCCGCCAGGTACACGGAACAGAAATTATTTACGCGTCAAAAGAAACAGCCCTGCCCTACAGACCCCCGGGAGATGGAGTGATTTTACGGGAGCCCGGAGTGGAGGGGTCCCTCAGATTTGCCGACTGCTTCCCCGTGACACTGGCTTCCCTCTTCCCTTCGCCGTGGATAGCCCTTCTTCACTCCGGATATAAGGGAGTGGCGCTGAACATTTCGGGAAAGACCTGCGCCAAACTTTTCAACAGCGGAGCGGCGGACCCTTCCAGGACATGGGCCTGGATAGGGCCGGGCATTTCACAAAACCACTACTTCAGAAAAAAGGGCGAATCCTGGACAGACCGGGGATTGGAGACATTCCACAGGGACAACATTAATGAAAGCGGCGACGCCGTTTATTTTGACCTCGGCAATGAAATCAGGAGGCAGCTTGAGGGCGCCGGATTGGGAAAAGACATGATCTGTACAGTTCCGTTGTGCACTTTCCGGGATTATGATGTATGCTATTCTTACAGAAGAGGGGATCTGGAGAGCAGGATGTTTCTCCTTGCCCGGATTGATTAAGTTTAAAATACCACTTTTTAAATACATTTTGTGAGAATTACTATATGGAAGGGTTTTATAAGCTTCTAAAGGAGATGATCCGTTCATGGAGCTGAAACGGCTTGGGGTTATCGGCGTTGGACATCTCGGCCAGCATCATGCCAGGGTTTACACCGAACTTTTGGGAACGCAGCTTGTGGGTGTAGTCGATCTTAATGAAAGCAGGGCGGCTGCCATCGGCGAAAACCTCGGCGTCCCCTGGTACACTGACGCCGACGATTTCATTAAACGGGCGAGGCCCGACGCTGTCAGCGTCGTTGTGCCCACGAGCCTCCATTACGAGATAGCCGGCAAAGCCCTTAGCAACGGCATCCACGTCCTGATTGAAAAACCTGTTACCACAACCGTCAGCGAGGCGGAAAGCCTTCTTAAAATGGCCGCCGACTCCGACCTTGTCCTTCAGGTGGGGCACGTGGAGCGGTTCAACAGCGCTGTACAATATATCTCCAAAATCGTCCACGAGCCCCTGTTCCTTCAGTCCCGGAGGCTTGGTCCCTTTTCTCCCCGTATAAGCGACGTTGGAGTCGTCCTCGACCTCATGATCCACGATATCGACATAATCCTCTCCCTGGTCCGGTCGGACATAACCGCCATATCGGCCACGGGCAAGTGCATACGTTCAAATCACGAGGACATTGCCTCCGCTCAAATATCCTTCGAAAACGGCGCCATGGCCCACATTCTGGTGAGCAGGGTATCGGAGAGAAGGCTAAGGCAGCTTGAGATAATGGAGCCCGAGCGATACGTCACCGTCAACTACGAGACCCAGGACGTGTCAATAAACAGATGCGTCCGGCAGAGCAACAGCAGCCTTATGGAGATCATCGAACACCCCGTCTTCCCCAAGAGCGAACCCCTCAAGCTGGAGCTGCAGCACTTTGTATCCTGCGTTCGGGAAGGTAAGCAGCCGCTGGTGGGTATTTCCGACGGGAAAAGGGCTCTTGAGGTAGCCATTTCAGTTTTAAAACAGATTCATATCGGTGAAGAAGACTCCGTTAAGGAAGAAGTGTCGATTGAGTCCATATAATGGTGTAAATTCGAAATGAGCCATTCGCTCTGGCCTCGGTTATGATGTAGCTGCAAACAACATCTAACCCGAAGGAGGCGTCGAACTCATGGCTCAAATCAATCTTACACT
>JAAYQT010000056.1 GCA_012519165.1 Synergistaceae bacterium | reverse complement strand
GTGGGGTACTCCCTGGTCTTCAGCGTGCTTAACTTCAGCAACTTCGCCCACGGCGCAGTGATCATGCTCGGCGCCTATGTCGGCCTTGCCCTGGCCACGAAGCTCAGCCTCGGGTTCGGCCTGGTCCTCGCCGGGAGCATTGCGGGGGCCGGAATTATCGCCGTTTTAAACGAAAAATTTGCCTACTCCAGTCTCAGGAGGAGGAAGGCCCCCTCCCTCTACCTGATGATAAGCGCCATGGGGTGCGCAGTCTTCCTTGAAAACCTGGTGTACGCCACCATAGGCTCAAGGTTTTACGCCTTCCCTGAGTTTTTCGGCCGCCAGGTGATCGCCCTGGGCGGAAGTTCCGTCAGCCTCCTGGACCTGGGGGCTTTCATGTTCGCCCTTACCGCCATAACGGGCCTTCATTTCTTTATAACCCGTACCCGCACCGGCATTGCCATTAGGGCAGGAGTGTCCGACATGACCATGTGCTCCCTCATGGGGGTGGACCTGGACAGGCTCATCGCAGTGGTCTTCCTCCTGGCGGGAGGTTTCGCCGGGGTGGCCGGGGTCTTCCTGGGGATAAAGTACCTTGTCTACCCCACCATGGGATGGGTCACCAACAAGGCCTATATCGCCGCAGTCATAGGGGGGCTGGGGAGCCTCCGCGGCGCCCTTGCCGGCGGGCTCATCCTGGGGGTGGTGGAGACTTTCGTCTCCTCCTATGTTTCAAGCATAATGAGGGACGTTTTCAGCTTCACCCTTCTGATAGCGTTCCTGGTCCTCCGCCCCAACGGACTCTGGGGCACGGACAGCGAGGAGAAGGTGTAGAGTCATGGACTATATTCTTTCCATTGTCATTCTTGGCTGCATAAATATGGTGGCGGTACTGGGCCTTGCCATCTTTACCGGCTTTACGGGGCTTTTCTCCCTTGGTCACGCCGCCTTCGTTGGAGTGGGGGCCTATACGTCGTCAATCTTGACTTACTACTACTTCGTGCCCTTCTACCTCGCCCTCCCGGCGGGGGCCGCTGCTGCAGGCCTTGTGAGCCTGATAATTGGCATTCCCACCCTGAGGGCGAAGCTTCGGAGCGACTACTTCGCCATTGCCATCCTTGGCTTCGGCGAGGCCCTGCGGGTCTTGCTGGAGAACCTGGAGATCACCAACGGCGCCAGGGGGCTCCCCGGCATCGACGGTTTTACCACCCTCCCCATTGTCCTTATCTGCCTGGCGGGAGGGGTGTTTGTGGCCCGTAACTTCCTGAAGTCGAGGTGGGGCGCCGCCTGCATCGCCATCAGGGAGGACCCGGTGGCGGCCGAGATGGCGGGAGTGCGCCTGTTCCGCACCAGGCTCCTCTCCCTGGCGGTGAGCGCCGTCTATTGCGGCCTCTCGGGGGGGCTGCTGGCCCACTACCTCTCCTTCATTCAGCCGGTCATGTTCACTCTGGTCCAGTCCACCCAGCTTCTTGCGGCGGTCATCGCAGGCGGGATGGGCAGCATCTCCGGCCCCCTCATTGCATCCTTCGTCTTCATAGGCCTTCCCGAAGCCCTCAGGGTTGCCCAGATGTGGCGCCTGGTGGCCTACGGCCTTCTGCTGGTGCTCATCATGGTCTACCGGCCTCAGGGCCTGATGGGGTATTCGGAAATCTCCCGGTTCTGGAGGTCACGGTCATGACGGCCGCCGCGCCTCTGCTGCAGGTAAGGGGACTCAGCAAGACTTTCGGGGGAATAGGGGCGGTAAACGACTTCTCCTTCGAGGTGAAAGAGGGCTCCATCACCGGGATCATCGGCCCCAACGGAGCGGGCAAGACCACCGTCTTCAACCTTGTCACGGGAGTGTACCCCCCCTCCGGCGGAGAGATCCTCTTCGGCGGCGAAGAAATAGAGGGGCTCCGTCCCGATGTGATAGTAAGAAAGGGGATTGCCAGGACCTTCCAGAACATCCGCCTCTTCAACAGGCGGACCTGTCTTGAAAACGTGCTCACCCCCCTGCTTCAGCGGGGTAAGTGCAGCTTTTGGGGCGCCCTTTTGGGCATGCCGGGGGCCAGGCGGATGGAGCGGGAGCTTCACGAAAAAGCCATGGAACTGCTGGAGTCCCTGGGCCTTGCAAAGTACGCGCCCTGGCAGGCGGGGAACCTCCCCTACGGCCTCCAGCGAAAGCTTGAGATAGCCCGGGCCCTGGCGGCGGAGCCGAGGCTCCTCCTCCTGGACGAGCCTGCGGCCGGGATGAACCCCGAGGAGACCAGGGGCCTGGCGGAGCTGGTTGGGGAGATAAGGGAAAAATTCAGCCTCACAATTCTTCTTATTGAACACCACATGGACCTGGTGATGAATATCTGCTCTCCCATAGTGGTAATGAACTTCGGTGCCCTCCTGGCGACGGGGACCCCGGGCGAAATCCGGGCCAACCCCGACGTGGTGGCGGCCTATCTGGGGAAAGGAAAAAAGCGCAATGAACGGACCGCAGGCTGAGGTACTCAGGGTCAGCGACCTTAACGTCCACTACGGCGCCATCCATGCAGTGCAGGGAGTCTCTTTTTCGCTCCGCAGGGGCGAGATAGTATCCATAGTTGGGTCCAACGGGGCGGGAAAATCCACCATAATGTGGGTTCTTGCAGGCGTGGTAACTCCCTCCGGCGGCAGGGTGGAGACCTACGGAAGGCCCCTCCCCGGCAAGCCTAACGAGGTAGTGGCCAGGGGTCTCGCCCTGGTACCGGAGAGGCGCCGTCTTTTCTCCGCCCTGACCGTGGAGGAGAACCTTGTTATGGGCGCATACCGCAGGAAGATGAACGATGAATTTCAAAGGGACCTGGAGCGGTGCTTCCGCCTCTTCCCCGTTTTGGGCCAGAGGCTGAAGCAGAGGTCGGGGACTTTGTCGGGGGGAGAGCAGCAGATGCTGGCTATATCCAGGGCTCTTATGGGCAGGCCGGGGATCCTGCTGCTCGACGAGCCCTCCCTGGGCCTTGCGCCCCTGCTGGTGGAAACCCTTATGGAAACCATCCTCCAGATAAGGGACGAAGGGGTTTCAGTGCTGTTGGTGGAGCAGAACGCCACCCGGGCCCTGGAGATAAGCGACCGGGGCTACGTTCTTGAAGCCGGCCGCTTTACCAAGGAGGGCGCGGGCCCCGAACTTGCGATGGATCCCGATATAGTAAAGGCCTACCTTGGCGGTTAGGGGCGAGGGCGCGGCGCGCTGCGGAGGATACATGAGAATTCATCCCCGCTGCGCCCGAACCGTTCCTTAAACCACTCCAGATCCCCGCTCTTCCTCTTTGCCAGGGACCTGGCCAGTTCTTCAAACCTTTGGGCTTCAGCGGCGGAACAGCCCCAGGCCCTCGCCCTCTCCCGGGGGGAGGGCCTTCTCTTTGCCCCGGGCGGTATGTACCCCATGGGCTCAATCAGGACCTCAATGCCCAGCTCCATTTCAAGTTCAATAATCTTCCTGAAGCGGTAGTAGGCGTCGCCGGGCCTGTCCATGAAGCCGTAAAGAACGGGCGTGGAGAAGGTCCTGAAGCCCCTGGAAGCAAAAGCCCCTGCGGCAGTCCGGTAAATTGCCTCCTCCCCTGTGAAGTCCCAGGCAATCCGGACAGGGCGCAGGGGCAGGGCTGAAAGCAGTTCTGCCCTTCTTTCCCCGTCCTTCCCGGCAAGCAGGGCGGGCTCGAAGCCCTGGGAGAAGTCCACCCTCTTGGAAGGCTTGCCGGGGGCCGTTCGGGCGTCGAACCCCAGGGCCAGGATGTCGCGTACTATCCGTTCCAGGAAAGGGGACCCTGCAACGTTATTGTCCAGTAACACCAGCAGGTCCCGCTCGCCCAGGTACTGCCGGCAGTTTTCCGCCTGCCGGTCCAGGGGCACGTAGTCCACGCACCGGGGGTCCACCTCCCGGACGGAGCAGAAGGCGCACTGTCCGCCGCAGCCCCTTGTGGCGGAGGCAATCCATCCCTCGTTAAGGAGGGGGTACATGCCTTTTTGGGGAATGAGTGAAAAGTCGGGCAGCAGGGCGTCCACGTCCACTCTCTCCAGGCCTATTTTTTCCGCCGTGTCCAGTACCCCCGGAATGGGCCTGCACCGCGCGGCCCCGGCCAGCTCGCGCCCCAGCAGGGTGGCCATGGGCCCTCCCGCGAAGAGGTTTTTGTTCGGGTTTTTCACTGCCCCTTCGTAAAACCGCAATGTTTTAAGCGTTGTTCTCCACTGAAAGGTGAAGAGGCTTGAAACGTAAATCCGGTCCCACTCTTCGTTAAGTGCCGTGTTAGAGGTTCCCTTGACAAAGGCGGCAAAGTCCCCCCTCTCCCGGTGAAACCGCCCCAGCTTTAGAAGGCCCAGGGGCGGCAGGGGCGTTTTATAGGCGGGGTCGACCAGAAGGATTTTCATTTCGGGGCGCTATTCGGTGGTCAGGGTGTCCCGGACGGAGAGGAGGCTGCCCATGATCCTCCCCGAGACGTCGGGGCGGTTCATGGTGTACAGATGAATCCCGTCCACGCCCCAGGAGAGCAGGTCGATGATCTGCTCCGCGGCGTAGGCTACCCCCGCCTCCGCCAGGGCTTGGGGCGAGTGCTCGTACCGGGACATAATCCGGGCGAATTTGGGCGGTATGGAGGCGCCGCACAGGGACACAATCCGGCCTATCTGCCTGGCGTTGAGCACCGGCATTATCCCTGCAAGCACCGGGACTTTTATTCCCGCCCTCCTGACTTTCTCCATAAAGCTAAAGAAGATCTCGTTATCAAAGAAGAGCTGGGTGATAAGGAAGTCCGCCCCGGCGTCGGTCTTTTCCTTAAGGTAGCGGAGGTCGTCCACGGGGGAGGAGCATTCCGCATGCCCCTCGGGGTAGGCCGCCGCGCCGATGGAGAAGTCGCTGAAGTGCCCCCTCCGGATGTACTTAATTAGGTCGGAGGCATACTGAAAGGGGCCGTCGTTGCCCTCGTCCTCGGGCCTCGGGTCCCCCCTCAGGGCAAGGATGTTTTTAACCCCCTCCTGCTCCAGGACCTCCAGCACCCCCTCCACCTCCGGGGGGGTGGAGCCCATACAGGTGAGGTGGGCCAGGGAAGTTAAGCCCCACCGGTTCTGAACTGCCGACGCAATGTCGGTGGTCCTGTCTCTGCTGCTGCCTCCCGCGCCGTAGGTTACGCTGATAAAGTCGGGGTTAAGGTCCCGAAGGGCGCCAATGGTATCGAAAATAGTCTCCAGGGGCGTCTCCGGTTTCGGAGGAAAGATTTCAAAAGAGATGGCGGGCCGGGTACGGCCCAGGATATCCCTGATAAACATATAGGTCACTGCTCCTTTATATTTTCATTCCCCAGGAGGGATTCCACAAGGCGGACGGCGCTGACTGCGTCAGGTGCGAAGCCGTGGGCGCCGATTGATTTTGCGAAGGCGTCGCTCACCGAGGCCCCTCCTGCCAGGACAAAGACGTCCGGGCAGCTCTCTCTTAGCTTCGCCACTGTGGCGGCCATGGTCTTCATGGTGGAGGTCATGAGGGCCGACAGGCCAACGACCTGGTAGCCGCCCTTTTCTGTTTCGTCCAGGATTTTTTCGGTAGGGACGTCCTTGCCCAGGTCCTTAACCAGGTAGCCGTGGCTGCGGAGGATGGTCCCGAGGACATTTTTGCCCAGGTCATGGAGGTCTCCCTCCACCGTGGCCAGCAGAATTTTGCCCCTGGGCTCGCCCCCTGCGGCTGAGATTAGTTCCATTGCTTTGCCGCAGGCTGTCTCCGCTGCCGCCGCCGCCGAGATTAGCTGGGGCAGGAAGAACTTCCCCTCGTCGTACATGGCCCCCACCAAAGTCAGCGCAGGGATCACCCCCTCGTTCACCAACGAGATGGGGGAGACGGTCTGCAGCAGCTCCTCTGCCGACAGGGCCGCCCTTTTACTGTCCCCCTCCAGCACGGCCTCGCCCAGGGGGCGGTAGGGGCCTTCGGGAAGGAGGCTGACAGAGGGGGCGCCGGCGGCCGGCTCTTTCGGTACGGCCGGGGAGGAGGGAGGAGCAAAGTTTTTGGAGGCAGAGATAAACCGGGCGCCCTTGGGGTCAAGGCCCGCCAGAAGCTCCGAGGCCGCCGCAGTCTCCATCATCTGCATATCAGTGGGGTCCATTATGGCCGCCGAAAGCCCCGACGCCATGGCCATGGCCAGGAAGGTCCTGTTCAGCAGCCCCCTGGCGGGCATGCCGTGGGAGATATTGCTCACCCCGAGCATGGAGGTTACACCCTCGTCACGCAAAAAGGCCAGAGTCACCAGGGTGGACCGGGCGGCGTCCAGGTCCGCCCCCGCCGCAAGGGTCAGTCCGTCGATGACCAGCCCCCTGCGGGGGAAGCCTTCCTCGTCAGCTGCGGCCAGGACTTTTTTAATGACGGCAATGCGCGCATCAAGCGTCTCGGGGAGGCCCTCCTCGTCCATGGGAAGGACCGCCGCCGCCGCGCCGTGGAGGGCGGCCAGGGCAAGGCCCGGGCGGAGGGAGTCCTCCCTGGCGGTGAAGGAGTTAATAAGGGGGATCCCCGCTGTTGCCCTAAGGCCCGCTTCTATCACGGACAACGAGTCGCTGTCTATGGACAGGGGGAGGTCCGAGGCCTGTTGGACCGCAGCAACGGCCTCCGCCATGGCTCCTTCCTGGTCAATGGAGGGAAGGCCCACGTTAACGTCCGGAACCGCCGCTCCGGCCTCAGTCTGCTTTCTTGCCTCCAGCCGCAGGGTTCCCCATTCGCCCATGGGGATTTCATCCCGCAGGGGGGATTTTCTTGATACGTTGATCCTCTCCCCGATCACGGTAAAGGGTCGTCCCGGCCCAGCCAGTTGTAGTCTGCCCCTGCTCGCCAGCGCTGTCCCGGCCTCGGGCTCGAAGCGGG
>JAAYQT010000055.1 GCA_012519165.1 Synergistaceae bacterium | reverse complement strand
GTGCTCCGTGGCGGTGGCCCTGGACTCCTGGCAGAGGTTCGGCAAGCCCGTATCCCTGGAGCGCCTCCTGACCCTCTTTACCTCCGGCCCCGCGGCGCTGCTACCCGAGCCCTGGACCTCCCTGGGACGCCTCGCCGAGGGCGCCACAGCCGACGTCACGGTGATTGACCCGGACGCCATGAGGATGGTGGACGTAAAGTCCTGGAAGAGCAAGGCCAGAATCTGCCCCTGGGACGGAAATATCCTCAGGGGCTGGCCCGTAATGACCCTTGTGGAGGGCAACGTGGTGATGAACCGGCTGGGGGACGGGGAGTGACCTGCAAAACTATGGCGCCCAAAGACTTTCGGGCTGAACTTGTAGAGAACCGAAAGCTCGACGACGGCACATTTTTGATGAGCCTGCGCTGCCCTGAAATTGCCCGCGCAGCAGAGCCGGGGCAGTTCGTCCTCCTCCGGCCCGGCGCGGGGAACGACCCCTTTCTGGGCCGTCCCCTGGCGGTGGCGGCGGTGGACGGGGACGTCTTCACCGTGCTGTTAAGGGTGACGGGCCGGGGCACGGAGATGCTGGCCTCCCGCCGGGAGGGGGACTTTATCACCGTCCGGGGCCCCTCGGGGAGGGGTTTTTGGTCCTCCCGAGAGGGGGAGCCCCTGCCGGGGAAAATAATTCTGGCGGGAGGCTCCGTAGGGGCGGCGCCTTTAATCTTTGCAGCCGGCAGGCTAGGCTCAGCCGTCACGGCGGCTGCTTTCGGCTTCGCAGGCCGGGGCTGGGAGGGAACCGCGAAGCTGGCAGAGGAGCTGGTTTCCGGGGCGGGGCTCTTCTCCGACGACGGCGCCTTCGGCCGAAAGGGAACGGTCCTGGCAGGCCTCCCCGACGAACTGCCCCATGACACGGAAATCTGGGCCTGCGGCCCGGTTGGGATGCTCAGGGCGCTGGCGGCGAAGTACCCCGGTTCGGGGAGCCGGGTCCGGGTCTCCCTGGAGGCCCGGATGGCCTGCGGGGCGGGGGGCTGCCTGGGCTGCGTAATACCGCTGGTAACAGGTAACGCCAGGGTCTGCGCCGACGGGCCCGTCTTTAAGGCCGGAGAGGTGAAGTGGGATGACCTCGACCAAATTTGACATCTCCTCCCGGGTGGGGGGGCTTGAACTAAGGTCGCCGGTTATCATAGCCTCGGGGGTCTGGCCCTACGAGCGGGAGCTATGGTCGCCCCTGCGCCTTGAAGGAGTAGGGGCGGTCTGTACCAAGGCCGTGAGCCTTAACCTCAGGGCCGGCAACCGGGGAACCCGGGTGTGGGAGACCCCCTGCGGAATGCTGAACAGCATTGGCCTCCAGAACGGGGGAGTTCATGAATTTCTGCGGGAGGGGATGCCCGTCGCCCGGTCCTCAGGCCTGCCCTTCCTGGTGAACCTTGTCATGGAGGCGGAGAAGGACGTCCGGGAGACGATTGCCGCTCTGAAGGACGCCCCTTTTGAAATTCCCGCCCTTGAGCTGAACATCTCCTGCCCCAACGTGGACGGGGACGGCATGGACTGGGGCGTGTCCCCGAAGAGCGCCGCCAGGGCGGTGGCCATCGTCAGACGGGAGTGGAAAGGGCCCCTGTGGGTAAAACTTACCCCCCAGGCCCCGGACCTTCCGGCAGTGGCCAGGGCCGCCGAGGCGGAGGGGGCGGACGCCCTGGTGTGCGCCAACACCTGGCTCGGGATGGCCATGGATATAAAGAAAAAACGCCCCGCTTTCAGGCGGGTTGTAGCGGGACTCTCGGGCCCGGCGGTCTTCCCCCTGGCCCTTCGGGCCGTCTGGCAGGTCTGCGGGGCGGTCTCCATTCCGGTAGTGGGATGCGGGGGCGTGGCGGGGTGGGAGGACGCCGCAGCCATGATTCTGGCCGGGGCGTCGGCAGTGGAGTCGGGGAGCGCCCTCTTTGCCGACTTCAACCTGCCCCGGAAGATAGCCTCGGGCCTTGCCGCCTACGGTGCGGAGCAGGGCGCGGCCTCAATAAAAGACCTCGTCGGCCTCGGCAGGGACGGCCGCGCGTAGAAAAAAACGGAAGGAGATGCTTATGACAACAGGACTTGACCGCCTTATCCTGGCCCTGGACACGGACGGCCCGGGGGAGGCCAGGGAACTTCTGTCCGCTCTGGAGGGGGAGCTTAAATACGTCAAAATCGGCCACCGGCTTTACGCACTGGGCGGCCTCCCCTTCATAAGGGAGATAACCGCCTCGGGATTCTCCGTCTTTCTTGACATAAAACTTCACGACATACCCAACACCGTGTCCATGGCGGTGGACATCCTGGCCTCCGAGGGCCTCTGGGCCCTGACCCTTCACGGCGGCGGGGGCAGAAAGATGCTGGAAGAGGCAAGAAAGGCGAAGGAGGCCCGGTCGTCTGGGATAAATCTGCTCGGCGTGACCGTCCTCACCAGCTTTGACGACGCATCCTGGGAGGAGGCCGCCCCGGGGTGTCCCATGGAGGCAGCCCTGGCCAAAAGGGCCGCCCTGTGCAGGGAGACGGGCATGGACGGTATAGTCTGCTCTCCCCTGGACCTGGAGGTAGTCAAGAAGGAGGCGGGGGGCCTCTTCACCGTGGTACCGGGGGTTCGCCCCGCCGCCTCGGGGGACGACCAGGCACGCCGCGCCGCGCCCCTGGAGACGGTGAAAAGGGGAGCGGACTATCTGGTGGTAGGACGGCCCATACTGAAGGCCCCCGACCGAGTGGCCGCCGTCAGGGCCATTGCGTCGGAGATTGAGGAGGGACTGGCATGACCAACGGGGGAGTTACTGAAAGGCTAAAGGAGATGATGAAGGAGAGCGGCGCCCACCTGGAGGGGCACTTCCTCCTCACGTCGGGCAACCACAGCGGCGACTACATACAGTGCGCCATGCTGCTGCGCTTTCCGGAGTACGCCGCTTTTGCGGGCCGGGCTCTGGCTGAAAAAGTTGCGCGGTACTCGCCGGAAATTATAGCCTCCCCCGCCATAGGGGGTATCATCATCGGCCACGAGGTGGCAAGGGCATTGAATATACCCTTCATCTTCTGCGAAAGGCAGGGCGGGGAGATGACCCTGCGAAGGTTCCCCATGCCTGAAGGGAAGAGGGTTGTGGTCATCGAGGACGTTATAACCACCGGCGTATCCAGCGGCGAGGTTGGAGCAGTCCTGGCCGCCGGGGGCGCCCAGTGGGCCGGGACCGGGGCCATCATTGACAGGAGCGAGGGCAGGTCGAGCCTTCCCATGGCGCCCGCCTCCCTCTGGGAGGTAGCCTTCCCCCTGTGGAAGCCGGAGGAGTGCCCCCTCTGCGCAAGGGGGGCGCCCCTGGTAAAGCCCGGCAGCAGACCGCCAAAAGAGGGTTAAAACCCTATTTTTTCCTCACCTTCCTACCCTTGATGATAAAATATCAGTCTGAAGGGAGCGGGACGGATGAAGAAAAGGGCGCGGGTTTTAATCGCCGTAACGGCGGCGCTTATCCTCGGGGCTGCAATTTGGTCGCGTACCAGCGTTAAAGAAAGGGACGCCGCCTATGTAGAGGCGGCGGACCGGGCCCTGCGGGCTGCGGGGATTGCTCTTGAACTGGCGGAGGCCGTAAAACCTCACCTGGAATTTCTGTCAAGCGAGGACCGGGCCGTTGTGGCTGAAACGGCGGCAAACCTCGCCCAGAAGGGGCGCGAACTGGCTGCCCTTGCAGAAGCAAGCGCGGTCCGGGCGGCCCTGGAGGTTGCAACCGGGGACCTGGAGCGCCTTCTTTCAGAAATAATTTCGGATTACCGCCCCGGCGCCTATCAGGAAGAAGGGAGCGTATCTCCGTGAATAGTATGGAAGAAACGGTAAAGCTTGCCCGGAGGGTAAGCGGGATGGTAAAGGAGTACATGGCCGTGCAGGACGACCTCTTCAAGCCGTCCATCAGAAAGGTGCTGCGCATTCCGGGAATCTACAGGCCCGCAGACTACGGCAAAAACAAAAAAATCCTTGAGGACCTCCTGGCCGGGTTGAGCGAGGTAAAGTCCGCCATAAGGCGGGACGCCTCCGACTCCTCCCCCGCCGAGGCAAAGTTTTTGGGTAATTTAAGGGGGTACGTCTCCCTGATGACCGCGGCGACTGAAAAGCTGGCCCACATCTGCGGCAGGCTGGGGGAGCGAAGCGGCGGGGGAGACTACGGCAAGGATGAGTACGTGCAGGACATGTCGGAGCTTAGGGCCGTGCAGAAGGAGCACCTGGAGGCGGGCGTGAAACTTCACGAAATGATGAAGGAACTCTCCGCCGGAGGCTGACGGACGCCCCGCGCGGACGGGGGAAGCGAAGGGGTTTAAGACATAAAATACCGGGACGGCGCGAAAAAATGCCGTCCCGGTATTTTTTGTAAGGGACTTTTTACCCATTTCCGCCCCCGTCCTTGACTTTTTTTCCCCAGGGGGTATTCTTTTAATGGTTTGCTTGTATTTTACCTGTATACAAGCAGTGTTAAAATCCGCCCCTTTAAGGAGAAGGCTTGTTTGCGCAAGAAGAAAAAAGACCAGGCTTATGAAGAGATTAGAGAGCTTATCCTCCGGAGCCGTCCGGCGGAAGGGCTGGCCATGTCGGAAAACTCTCTTGCCGCAGAGCTGGGCATGAGCCGGACTCCCGTCCGGGAGGCCCTGCAGCGGCTCCAGGCCGAGGGCTTTGTGGAAATTCACCCCAACAGGGGGGTCGTGATTCCGGGCGTGTCGGTCACCGAAGTCAACGAGACCTTCGCCCTGCGCATGGCGGTGGAGGAGTTTGTCCTCCGGGAGATGGCCTCCAGAATGTCCGATGACAATCTGGCCGAGATGGATCTCTACCTTGCCAGGCAAAAGGAAGCCATGAACAAAAAAGACGTGCTGGACTACCTTAAGCACGACAAGGATTTTCATCAGTTGTTCTTCCGGCTCTATGACAACTCCCTGATAATGAATACCCTGCAGCGGATTCTGGACCGGTTCTATACCATGGGCGCCCGGGTCCTGAACCTGCCCGGCAGCGTGGAACGCTCCTTCGCCGAGCACTGCGCAATTGCCGGCGCCGTCAGGGCGGGGGATGGGGACGGGGCTGCGGCGGGGATGCATATTCATTTGACCACAGGAAAAAATAATGTACTGTCCGTTCCGGGAAACGTGGATTCCATAATCTGACGCTCCCGGTTTTTTGTCTTTGCTGCGGAAAGGAGGATGCTTTTCGTCCCGAGCCTGTAAAGGGCGTCCGGCGGAAATTTGCCGGAATGAAGTAGTCGGCAATCTATTTTTAACGAGGTGATCTTTATGTGCGCAATGCCCGTGCGGAAAGAGGCTTCTCTTCCCCTGTCGCGGTACGATAAAGAAACGCTCAAATTTTTTTACGAGACCATGGTGAAGATCCGGGATTTCGAGCTCACCGTGGAAAAATATTTTTTTGACGGTGAAATTCCGGGTTTCGTCCACCTTTACATGGGCGAGGAGGCCGTTGCAGCGGGCGTTATGGCAAACCTGCGGAAGACGGACTACATCCAGAGCACCCACAGGGGGCACGGCCACACCATCGCCAAGGGGGCGGAGCTCAAGCCCATGATGGCGGAGCTCTTCGGCAAGGCCACCGGAAGCTGCAAGGGTAAGGGCGGCTCCATGCACATTGCCGACTTCAGCGTGGGGATGCTGGGCGCTAACGGCGTGGTGGGTGGCGGCTTCACCATGGCCACAGGCGCGGCCCTGGCCCAGAAGATGCAGAAGACCGACGGCGTGTCGGTGGCCTTCTTCGGCGACGGCGCCTCCAACAGGGGGACCTTCCACGAGGCGGCCAACATGGCGGCGGTGTGGAATCTTCCCGTGATCTTCCTGTGCGAGAACAACCAGTGGGCCTCCACCACCCCCTACAGGACCACCACCTCCGTGGACGATATCGCCGTCCGGGCGGGAGGGTACGGTATGCCCGGCGTCATAGTGGACGGCAACGACGTCTTCGCCGTCTACGAGGCGGCTAAAGATCTTGTGGAGCGGGCAAGGCGGGGGGAGGGCCCCTCAATACTCGAGTGCAAGACCTACAGGATCAAGGGCCACTTCGTGGGCGACCCTGAGATGTACCGCACCAAGCAGGAGGTCCAAAAAGTTCTGGACGACACGGACCCCATCCCCCGGTTTGAGCAGAAAGTCCTGAAGGCAAGGGCCATGACCAAAAAGGAGCTTGAGGCCATCAGAAAACAGGTGGAGACGGAGATTGAAGAGGCTCTGGAGTATGCCCGGACCTCCCCTGAACCGGAAGAGTCGGCCCTCTTTGAAGGGCTTTACGTTTAAGGCGGTGGACTAAATGAGGACTATTACTTTTTCCCAGGCTACCCTTGAGGCCATGCAGGAGGAGATGACCCGGGACGAGAAAGTGTTTATCATGGGCGAGGACATCGCCCGCCAGGGGGGCATTTTCGGCCAGTTCAAGGGCCTGCCGGACCAGTTCGGCACGGACAGGATCATGGATACCCCCATCAGCGAGACCGCCATTGTGGGCGCCTGCATCGGCGCCGCTTTGGCCGGTATGCGCCCCGTGGCTGACATGCACTTTGCCGACTTCGCAGGGGTATGCTTTGACGAGATTTACAACCAGATGGCCAAGATCTACTACATGTTTGGCGGCCAGAAGCCCGTATCCATGGTACTTCGCGCTCCGGACGGCCTGGTGAACCAGGCAGCCGCCCAGCACTCCCAGTC
>JAAYQT010000054.1 GCA_012519165.1 Synergistaceae bacterium | reverse complement strand
TTCCTTATCTCCCCCTCGTCAATGCTGATTATTTTTGCAGCTCCCAGTGACTTCTTCGTGCTTTCTGTGGTATCTTTCATATGCAGCAGCCTCCGTTTCAGGGTTTAGTTTTGTTGTCGCAGATAAAACTTTACACCCTTTTGGGGACTGCTGCATACCCTTGATCCTGATTGTGCGAAAGATATTGTACGTTATCCTTCGGGCCTTACCCCTACGGAATACGAGCTGGTAAAAAAACACCCGGAATACGGACGGGACATCCTGTCTCCTTTGAATTTTCCGTGGCCCCTGGCGGACATTATCCTCCAGCATCACGAGCGAATTGACGGATCCGGCTACCCCGCCGGACTAAAAAAGGATGAAATATGCATCGAGGCCAGAATTTTGGCAGCGGCCGACTCATTCGACGCAATGACCTCAGAGCGCCCTTACAGGGAGAAGATGCCAACCTCCCGGGCCATGGCTGAAATCAGGCTCTTGGCGGGACGCGCTTACGACCCCGACGTGGCAGCCGCCCTGGAGGCTCTTGTAGCGGAGGACCTGGACGGGAGTGAAAAATAAAAAACCGGGGCGCTTTTTTCCTGCGCCCCGGCGTTCCAGAACCTTATTTCGCGCCCATGTACTGGGCAAGCTCAAGAGTACGGGAGGCGTAGCCGTACTCGTTGTCGTACCAGATCATAACCTTTACCACGTTGCCCATTACCGCCTTGGTGGAGAGTCCGTCCACGACCCCCGAGTGGGGATTGCCGATAATATCTGCGGATACAAGCTCGTCCTCGCTGTACTCCAGAATTCCCTTCAACCGCCCCGAGGCAGCCGCCTTCAGGGCTTCATTTACATCTTTGTCGCTTGCGTTCTTTTTAAAATGAATTACCAGGTCGGACAGTGAACCGTCGGGAACGGGAACCCTTACGGCCGACATGCTCATTTTGCCGTTAAGCTCCGGAAAGAGAGGAATAAGTGCCTTGGCCGCGCCGGTGGACGCGGGGATAATCGAAAGGCCCGCCGCCCTGTTCTTTCTCTGGCCGCCCTTCGGCATATCCATAAGTCTCTGGCTGGGCGTGTAGGCATGAATGGTGGTCCCCATCAGGTATTCAATCCCGAAGGCATCGTTCAGTACCTTGATGGAGGGCGCAATGGAGTTGGTGGTGCAAGAGGCGTTGGAGATCACGTCATGCTTTGCGGGATCATAAAGATCTTCGTTTACGCCCATAACCACGGAGAGATCGGCGTCAGGGGAGGGAGCGCTTATGACAACCTTCTTCGCCCCTGCTTCCATGTGAAGGCCGGCCTGCTCTTTCTTGGTAAAAGCGCCGGTACACTCAAGCACAATGTCCACTCCAAGATCCTTCCAGGGAAGCTTCAGGGGATCCCGCTCCCCCAGGAGGGGGAATTTTTTCCCGTCCAAAATGAGGGACGTATCGTCGTAGTCAACCGCGAAACGTGCTCTGCCGTGAATTGAATCATACTTTATGAAATAGGCCATCTCCTCCGGCGTCGACGGCTTATTAACAGCGACGATCTCAATATCGTCGGGCCGTACTTCCAAGTATCTCCGGAGAACCAGTCTCCCAATCCTGCCAAGTCCGTTTATTGCCACTCTCTTCATCAGCTACACCTCCACAAAGGTTAACGTTATACAGCTACTTTATCAGAGATATATTAGCACATAATCAGAATTTCGCTATACCTGCGGGCTCAGGAGTTATGACGAGTTATGACGCAAACCCCTTTTTCCTCCTTCGGGCGGATATGAGCCAGACTCCGGCGGCCGCAGTGGCCGGGATGGCCAGCAGAAGGCCCACTGTGCCCGAAACGCTCCGCAAAATCTCCTGGGCTATATGGGGGTCGTTAAGAAGCCCCAGGAAATCGGCTCCCTCAGTGGCTATCAGGACCACAAAAGGGAGGGAGCTTCCCAGGTAGGCCAGGATAAGGGTGTTTATCATACTGCCCAGGACATCCTTCCCGACGCCGATTCCCGCCTGCCAGAGCCTTTTGGGTGAGATGGCAGGGTCGTAGGCGTAGAGCTCCCCCATGGCGGAGGTAACGGACACTGCCACGTCCAGCACTGCGCCGATGGAGCCTATCATCACTGCGGCAAGGAGAAGCCCTTTTAGAGGCAGGCCCGGCGAGGTGGACGCCAGCAGGGCGGCGCTGTCGCTCTCAAGACCCGTGAGCTGCCACAGGAACACCATGGCCCAGCCCGTCAGGGACGCCCCCGCAGCGCCCCCCACTGCGCCTATTACCGGAATCAGCCTTAACTCCTTTTTGCTTATTACAAAATAGCAGGTAATCGCCGACACTGCGCCTATGGAAATAATTGCGGAAGGTACGGGACTTCCGCCGGATGCGATTCGGGGTACCAGCCAGCCGATAAGAAAAATAAGGGAGAGAAAGAGGCCTGCAAGGGCCTTAAGGCCCGATCTGCCTGCGAGTACTACCAGCGCGCCGCAGGCGAAGACGATGAACCCCGCCACATCCGGTATCCGGTACCGGTCGCTGATAGAGTACTGAACGGTTCCGTCGTCGAAGCGGTCCTCAAGGAGTAGGTAGCTTCTGCCGGGAATAAGGTCCAGTCTGCTGTCCACCAGCCTCATGATTTCTATTTCCCGTCTTTCGCCCTCCCTTGCCCCATTCCTGTACATTACGGCCAGCCCGGCGAACTCGCTCTCCCAGGCGCCCACTGCGCTTGCGTCAGGGTCCTTTCTGGTCCCCAAAACCTTTTCAATCACCACGATAGAAGAATCACCGGTCTGCCACCGGGCCATAACCAGCCGGTCCACCCCTGCCGAGACGGCCCAGACGATCAGCGCAAGCATAACCGTAGAGGATAAAACGTAAAGTCCATACCTTTTCATCTGATGTTTACGCGACCTTTCCAAAACCGCCCCCGGTCAGGCCGGGGACGGCTGATTTTTCCGCTCTAAAGTCCGTGGGAAACGAACTCCTCCAGTTCGAGGGATTTTATCTTCTCGGGCAGGGGCGTCCCGTCCTGCGTCCAGCCCCGCTCCCGGTAGTACTCGGCAAGCTGGGCCTCTAAATCGGGCAGGTAGTCCGGGGAGCCTCCGGTCCCCCTTGGTTCCTTCAAAATCCTCTCCGGCAGGGAGTCGTCCTCCTTCGTCAGGCCGCAGGCAACGTTGAACAGCTTTTTAAGGTTGAATATCCGCTCCCCCGCCTTAAGCAGCTCAGGACCGTCCATATCCCACCCCGTGATGCCGTTCAGCCATGTCAACAGATCGTCGATCCTTGTGTGCGAGATGGGAAACTTGCACATTTTAAGGGAGTCAAGAACGCCCATGAGGTTCTGAAAGCCCACGTTCATCTTGCCCTTACCCTCGTCCGCGGTTCTGTCCAGAACCGCGTCCACCCCCAGGTCGGGGTAGACGGCGCTCCTTTCGAAGGAGTAAGAAAACCCGGCCAGGTGACAGGCGCCCCTGTTGGAGGTGGCGTAGCCCGCAGCCAGGCTCTTGTAGCACCTGGGGTCGTGGGCGGGCATATCCATTCCTTTGGAGTGCATGGCGTATTTTTCCGCTCCCTTGCCGATTTTTTGGGCCGCCTTCTTTGTACCAAGGGCCAGAATCTCTCCGAAGTCTCTTTTTTCGCATATATCGGACAGAAGGCGCAACATTGCCTCGCCGTCGCCCCAGTTCACGGGGTAGCCCACCGTTTCTTCGCTGATGATGCCCCGCTCGAACAGCTCCATGGTAAAGGCAACCGCGGAGCCGCCTCCGATGGTGTCTATTCCCATCCTGTTGCAGAGATCGTTTCCCCTGGCAATGGCCTTGAGGTCGTTAATGAGACAGTTGCTGCCCAGCATCCCGATGGTCTCGTACTCGGGGCCTGCGCCGCTTATTCCGTTGAAGGCCACATCCCTGCCGCACCTGATGGGGCATGCAGTACACCCCCAGTTGCCGGTGAGGATGGTCTCTGCCATAGCCTCGCCGGTAATCGACTTAACTTCCTCGCTCCAGCTGCCCATGCTCCAGTTTTTAAGAGGGAGGTCGCCGTTCTGTTCCGCAAAGGCCACCCCTCCCGGCGTACCGAACCGGGTCATGGCTCCCATTTTTTCCACGTAGAGCTTCGCCTTCTCCGCCGACTTCGCCCGGACCGCCCCTTCATCGGCCATGAGGGTTTTTGCGCCGCCCCGGGCCACTATGGCCTTAAGATTCTTGGAGCCCATAACAGCCCCCATGCCGCCCCGGCCCGCCGCCCTGGCGTTTATGCCGTCGTGCATTACATTGGCAAGCAGCGCCTGGTTCTCGCCGGCAGGGCCTATGCAGGAAACTGCCGCAGATTTACCCTCGATGGCTAAAAGTTCTTCTTCCGTCTCGAAGGTGTCCTTACCCCAGAGAAAAGCGCCGTCCCTTATCTCTATCCGGCCGTCTGTTACTGCCGTATAGACTGGAGACGAGGCCTTCCCCAGGAAGATAAGCCCGTCGTAGCCTGCCCTTTTAAGGTGGTAGCCGAAGGTTCCCCCGCAGTCAGATTCGCCGAAGCCGTCGGTTAAAGGGGACCGGGCCAGGATCTGGTGTCTGCCGGAGGTGGGGATTCCCGTACCCTGGAAGGGACCGTTCATGAAGACGAGGGGGTTTTCGGGCGAAAGAGGGTCGGCTCTATGGGCGCCGTACTTAAACAAAAAATAGACGCCCAACCCCGAGCCACCGATGTATTTTTTCAGCAGGTCGTCCGAAACGGTCATGTCCTCTGAAGTTCTGGCCGCCAGATTAATTACTCCGATTTTCATTTTCATTTGCTCGTCATCCCTTTCAAAAAACCTTGGCCTATCGCAGGAAAATCATCCCCGCTCCCCCGGCCGCAAGTAGAAGGAGCTGGGGGTACTTTTTAAAAACGTCCAGGCGGGACGCGCCGAATACAGCCAGGGTGAAGACCCAGAGCCGCGGGTCGCCCCCAAGGGGGCGCAGAACCATCCAGAAAGCGCTCAGTATCATGGCCGCCACCACCGGCCTGAGGGCTTTCTGCATTTTTTCAATACGGGCGCCGGGGCGGCCCGATGCCCTGGAGATAAGCCAGGCTGCGGCGGCTATCACCGCCAGGGGCGCCGCAGCAACGGCTGCGGTTGAAACAACCGCTCCCGCCACTCCCCCAACCCTGTAGCCCACATAGGTGGCGGCGTTAAGGGCAACGGGGCCGGGGGTCATCTGGGCCAGGGACACTACCTCGGAAAACTCCCTTTCGCTTAACCAGCCCTGCATTATCACAAGCTCATGCCGTATGAAGGGTATGGTTGCAAGCCCTCCTCCGAAAGCGCCAATGCCTATCCTCGCGAAGACGGCCGCCAACACAGCCAGGGTCATCATTGGGACCCGCCTCCCCCAAGGACAAGCCGGAAAGAAACCCCTGCGGCAACTGCAATAAAGGGGTGAAGTCCAAGGGCAAGAAGAAGGGCTGTTACCAGCAGTACTGTGAGAACGTCCCTCCAGCCGCCTGAAACGGCTATTTTAAGCATGCTCCACACTACGCCGCCTATGATAACCACCACCGCGCATCCCGCGCCGGTAAAAAAGGAGCTGACCAGGGGCCGGTTGATGTAAAGAATCAGCAGTCTTGCCAGAAGGAGAATTGTCAAAAAAGGGGGGAGAATGGTCCCGGTAACGGCGACTGCGGCCCCTGCCATGCCGGCCATCTTCCTGCCCGCCAGAAAGGCCAGGTTTACGGCAATGGGGCCGGGAAAGGCCGTGGTAAAAACCATCATGTCGATAATCTCCTCCGTCTTGAACCGGCCGGAGTTCTCCATCTCCTTTTGCAGGAGTCCCATCATTACAATTCCCCCGCCGAAGGTCAGCGCGCCCAGCCGCAAAAACAGAAAAAAAACCCTGGCCAGGGGCATGGGCGAAGGACGCCCTTCATTGTTCAAAGTTTTACTTTCGGATTTCATAACCGCCGTAAATCCGCGTTTTAACCAAATACGGCAAGCATATCCGCAATCTGTTTTTCTATCAGGTCGTTATATCTGCCCCTACGGTAGTCGATGCTCATGCGCGACCTTTCATCGGAGTCGGCATCGTCCATCATCTGCTTAAGCCCGTCCGGGTGTTCAACGAATTTGGCCTTTATAGTCAAATTTTCATCGAAAAACAGCAGCGTGGGAATTTTTGCCGTGCCTGTGGCGGCCTCCAGCTCTTTCCTGAAGGGCTCCCTTTCAAAAACGGATAGCCGGATGAGGGGATTCAAATCGGCCGCCCTCTTCAGAAAAGGCATTACCACCACCGTGTCGGGACAGTAAATTTCAGCGAAGGCCGCCAAAAGCAGCGGTTTTTTTACGGAAAGGGCCTTTTCTTCGAACTCCGGGGAGAAGAGGGTTCTGTCGCAGGCTTTTTTTTGCCTGTCCCTCTCCTCCTCGTAACCTTTATGAAAATACTCTTCAATAGAGTATCCACTGGAAAAATCAATCATGGCGGATCTCACCCCCGGGAACTGCTAAAGATTTCCAATATTATCTCACAGATTCCTCCTCAGCGAAAATTTCTCCATCCCGCCCCTCGTGAAGGTTTCCCCTGAACCATGAAAAGAAAACCCCGGCAAAACACACGGCCGACGAGATAGTAAAGCTTATTCTTACTGCGGATAGAAAATCCGCGTAACGCTCTGAGGTGATCTGTTCACCCCCGATGTAAACCGAAAATATTATGGTAATGAGCGTCATGCTCCCCATCTGCCCGAGAACCCTCATGGTGCCCACAGAGCCCGAGGCCGCCCCGTAGAAACGGGCAGGGACCGAGCTCATTATGGCGTTGGTATTCGGGGAGGAAAAGAAGGCAAATCCTACGCCCAGCAGGATAAGGGCGGCATAGACCAGAATGCGCGGCGTATTCCACCCGAGAAAGGACAGGATTAAAAGGCCCGATGCCGTGGAGAACATACCGCCTGAGGCAAGCAGCCCCGGCTCAATCCTGTCCGACAGCCTGCCTGCATAAGGGGACAGGACGGCCTGTAGAAAGGGCTGGGTCACCATGATCAACCCCGCTTCGCGGGGGGACAGAGCCTTAATGTACTGTAGATACAGGCTGAGCAAAAATGAAACCGAGTAGGTTGCGGCGTAGTTTATCAGGGCGGCTGCATTTGAAAAGGCGAATATTCTGTTCCCAGAGAAGAGCCGCACATCGAAAAGAGGTTCCTCGCTGCGGAGCATTCTCCTGAGGAAGGAAGAAAACAGCGCCACTCCCCCACCCGTAATAACCCAGCCCGGCGCCGAGGGAAGGATGGAGGCCCCGTACATGACCGCTACCAGCGCCGTTCCGTAAATAACGAAGCCTGGCATATCAAAGCCCCTGCTGCTGCCCTCCCGCCATTCGAAGGGTACCCTGGTCTTCAAGATTACCAGGGCGGCCAGGCTCAGGGCTCCGTTCAGGAAAAAGACTGACGGCCAGCCAAGGACCGATATAATAAGCCCTCCGAAGAAAGGCCCCGCCGAAGAGCCCAGATAGATGGACGCCGCGTTCACCCCAAGGGCCTTCCCCCTCTCCGCTGCGGGGAACACAGAGGTGAGGATCGCCATGCTCATGGTAAGCATGAGGGAGCCTCCCGCCCCCTGGGCCGCCCTTAGGAGCAGGAAGATAACGATGTTGGGCGCCATGGGGCCCAGCGCCGATGAGAGAATGAAGACCCAAAGCCCCACGGACAGAATTTTTTTCCGGCCCCAGATATCCCCCATCTTACCCGACGGCACAAGGAAGACGCCGGACGAAAGAAGGTAGGACGTGGCCACCCAGCTGAGCCACACCGCGCTTGCGCCGTACACTTTTTGTATGGACGGAAGGGCTATATTTACGGATGACAGCATGAAAGCCGGCAGAAAAGACGTCAATGCCGATATTGCAAGGACGATCCTTTTAGTTGGGTCGGGGGGCGGGGCTTGGACGGTCATCATAGGCAACACTCTCTTCCCGTTGGACTGGAGTTTAGAGAATACCATATATAATGCATTTTCGACAGAGTGAAATTGCGCCTCGCCCTCAACCGGGGAAGCGCCTTTAACTTCGCCGTCCGGCAGGTCAGCGGGCGCTTTTTATCTGGTCCGTCAGGCGCTCGAACTCTTTCATAAGCTCTTCGTCGTAGGCCAGGGAGAGATCGGGCATGACAAAGCCGAAGATCCCCTCAAGGGTAGTCATGGATACCTGGATAAGGGAGATCAGATCCGTTCCCGTTTTAACCGTGTCGTAGGTGTTTTTTGCCACGAAGTAGTCTTTTTTTAACTTTTCAGAAGCGCCTCTCAGGGCATTCTCCTGGCTTCGCAGATACTGCCTGTAAAGCTCCGCAGTCTTGACCGTCCGCTCGTTTGCACCTGCGTTAGCCTCAAGGACCAGCCTGTTTCTGTCGTCCCGTCCCGTGGCGGCAAGCATCTGCTTTGCCTCGCTCCCCAGCCGCTTTGCGGTCTTTATTATCTCCTCAAGCCTGGGGATGTACTCCCGCCCTATTCTCTCCAGGGCGTCCAGGTTGGCATGCAGGTAGAGGTCGGTGAGCACCATGTGGATCCCCGTGTACTTACGGGCCGCCTGGACAGTCCCCTGCCCCTCTTCAATCAGCTTTACTATCTGGAGGTTGATTTTTTTTATGCTGTCCGCCGCCAGCATAAGATGCATAATGTCGTCGCCGCTCACGCTTGAAAGAAGGATGTCAAGCCTGTTGTCCCCCGCGTCGACTCCCAACTCGGCCAGGGACTCCGAAATTGAGGCTTTGAGCTCCTCTTTCCTGGCGTTGTTGCTCTTTATCTCCTCTCTCAGCTCCGCAATCTTGTCATCGATATTCTTTTTGGTCTTCCTGACGGGATTCCACGATTTATCTGGAGCCGTTATCCTGTTCTTGAGGAGAAGTTCGATCTCGTCCCCAGCCTGCTCAATTTTGATCTGGAGGAAGTTGTATTCCTTCCTTGCGTTGTTAAGCCCGGACCCTGTAAGTATTTCAGAAACGCTGTCCAGCAGGTCTTCATAATTTTTCCTGTTGGACTGCTTATCCTCCCCGAAGAAGGCCGAATCGGGGAGGTCTTTTGCGCGGTCGAAGATTTCAAGGGATTTTTCCAGCTTCGGCAGGGCTTTGTCCCAGATTTTCCCGAAGAAAAGATCGCTCTCCCCCAGCGCAGGTAGGGCGCTAAATAACGCCAGGGTCAGGATTGCGGCAAGAATGCTTTTTCGGTTCATGTAAATCACCTCGTCAAAAATAAATCTATCACAAAGCCCGGTTTCGGGCGCGGGTAAAATGCCTATTCCGCCCGGGGCCCTTACAGCCTCTCAATGG
>JAAYQT010000004.1 GCA_012519165.1 Synergistaceae bacterium | reverse complement strand
GCCTTTATCTCGGTTATGGAGGTGCGGGCGTCCACCGATACGGTGAGGTCGCCGCTTTCGGCCACGTAGAGGGCCCGTTCCGCAACGGCCCTCAAGGGGCGGGCAAGGCTCCGGGAGAAGAGGATGACCACTGCGGAAGCTACTGCCAGGATGACGGCAATGCCGATGTACACCGCCTTTCGCATGGAAGCGACTGCGGCAAGGGATTCGTTTACGTCGGCGGCAACGAACACCACGTAGCCGTTTTCAAGGGTCCAGTAGGACATGGTCTTGGGGACCCCGTTCCACAGGTAGCTGATCCTGCCCTTTTTATCGTTTACTATTCCGTCGGCGTACTTGGCAAAGCTGCCGTCCACCACCTCCCTAAAACCGGGGCCGTCGAAGGAGAGGGTGGGGTGGTGCAGGTATTTCAGGTCTTTGTTCAGCAGGAAAGCGTATCCCGAATCGTAAATCTTTACGGAGTTCAGCAGCTCCCTGACGAAGTCGAAGGAGAAGGTCATTACGGCCACTGCGGTAACCTTCCCGCCCACGGTGATGGGCCGGGAGTAGGTTACCACCTCTTCCCCGCCCTCCGAGGCCCGGATATCCCCCCAGTAGGCGTCGCCGGTGTCCAGGGGCGCCCAGAACCAGGCCGTTTCGGGGTTGTTTCGGTCGATAAGGTCCGCTGCGGAGATGTTCTTGCCGTCGATAAACATAAACATGGAGCTCTCGTCGGCCCTCTCGAAGCCCGTCAGGAACGTCTTCTCCGTGCCGTACATTTCCGGGTTGAAGACGACGAAGAGGCTCCGCGCCTCGGAGGACTGCACGCCCAGGTCGGTCATAAACTTTCCGTTTTGGGCGCCGAACTGGGGTACGACGATGTCCACCGCGTCCACGCTCGGCGGCGAGGAGAACCGGGTTGTGATAAGGGCCGACAGGGCCTTGAGGATGCCGTCAAAGCGGTTGAAAGTGGCGTCCAGCCGGTAGGACAGGGATTCGGCAAGAATTCTCTCGTAGTTTTCAGCCGACTCCGTCAGGGCGTCTCCCCCCCTGCTCATGGAGTAGAAGGCAATGCCTCCTACCGCCGCTACCAGCAGGGCGATGACCACCGCCAGAATTCTAGTTGCAAGTCTGTTGAGTCTCATAAAGTTTCCCCCTCGGTTGTTGAAAATAAAAAGACAGTCTTCGTCCGCCGAAGACTGTCTTTATGGTTTCCCGGCGGCCCGGCCGTCCTAGCCCTGAGGCTGTAGACCCGAAGCTTTGCGTCCCGGGCTTTCGCCCGGTTTGCCTTTTTGCGAACCTGTTGTTGATCAGGAAAAAACTCTACAGCCGCTCCTTCAGCTCCTTTAGCTGCATTGCCCGTTTTTCTGCCCTGTCTTCAAGGCCGAGGCGGTTTACTACCACCCTTTCGTTAACTGCCCTAAATACGGCGCCCAGGGCGTCGGACGCGGCTATGTCGAAGATCAGACGATTCCCCCGAATCTCCCTGAGGGTGGCCCTGACGGTGACGGTAGTCCCCATCATGGCTGGGGCGTCATGCTCGATTTCAATCCGCCAACCCACCGACAGGTATCCCTCGGGGAGGAGGTTCTCCGTCGCCTTCATGGCAGCCTGTACGGCCAGGGCGGCGCAGGCGGAAGTGGAAAGGTACTGCCCCAGGTAGGGAGAGGAGTGGCCTGCGGCGTCGTCAATATCCACCGTCTTTTTGATCTCCGCGGAAAGCCCCGTTTCCAAAAGTTCATTAAGGTTAAGCATGAATCATCCCTCCTTTTGAGTTGCGGGCGTCTTCGGTTTCTATTCTACACTAAATTTTCTAACCGGGGGCAATTTCTCTAAATTTCTATCTTCGAAGAGCTCCCTGTTTTTGAGCATAAGAGATGCAAGTTCCGGGTCAAACTGCCTGCCCGACTGCATCTCTATCTCCCTGAAGGCTTCTTCCGGCGGCATGGCGGCCCTGTAGGGCGCGCCCCTGGTCATAATATCGAAGGAATCCGCCAGGGCAATGATCCGGGAGAAGGGCGGTATTCTGTCTCCCCTGAGGCCGTAGGGGTAGCCCGAGCCGTCCCACCGCTCGTGGTGGGACAGGATGCCGTCCGCCGCAGAGGGAGCGTTTATGGCGGCCAGTACGACCGCGTATCCCGTCTCCGGGTGCCGCCTTACCTCCTCCCACTCTTCAGCGGTCAGGGGGCCGGGCCTGCAGAGGGCCTTTGCCGGAAGGGAGACCTTGCCTATATCGTGCAGATAGGCGGCCAGGTCCAGGGGCTCGAGTTCTTCGGCCTCAAGGCCGGCCAGGCGGCCCAGGGCGCGGCTGATCTGCCGGACTTTCATAAGGTGTTCGGGGCTCTCGGGGGTGGTCTCCGCCAGCCGGGACAGAATGCTTTTCAAAATGACCACCCTCATGGCCGGGCCCTCGGAGGACTTCTTTTTTAGCATATCCTCCTCCGCCTCGTCCACCACGTTGAATATGTCCTGCCACCGGTTGAGCTTGGCGCTGTATCCCGTGGAGATGCTGGGGGACACGGTAAGATCCTTGATCTGCATCTCCCTGAAGGTGTTTTCGATTCTCTCGGCAATCCCTGCGGCATGGGCCTCTTTCGTCTGGGGTAGGAGGATTACAAACCCGCCCAACCCTCTGCGGAAGATCAGGTCGCAGCTTCTGCATACCTTCCGCAGCATCCTGGCGGCGGCCTTCAGAAGCGAGTCGCCCACCTGGCGCCCGAAGGCGTCGTTAATAATATCAATGCCGTTAAGGGCGCCGACAATAACGCTGACGGGAAGCTGGCGGTCCTGGTCCAGCCGCTTCAGCTCGTCCTCGAAGACGGAGCCGTTAAGCAGCCCCGTGATGGGGTCCTTCATGTCCGGCGCAGACGCGCCCGCTTCGGCGGTTTCGGCGGCGGCAAGGTCCCTGGCGATGGTAAGAATAAGGGGCTCCTCTACCCCGGTCAGGAGCCGGGAGGAGAGCAACGCCCTGAAGGAAGAGCCGTCGCTCCTCCGCACAACTCCCTCCGCAGTGAAGGGCCTGCCTGCGGTCAGGCTCTTCCAGGCATTTTTAATAATCAGCGCCGGGGGCGAGGCAAGAAAAAAAGTCATGTTGGGGGACGGCGCGTCCCCCGTCTCCGGGTCAAGCCCCAAACCTCTTGCTGCCGCCGCGCCGGCGGATACTATCTCCCCCGAAAGGGTGTGTATTGCAATGTAGTCGGAGACCCCCTCCATGAGAAGGTTAAAGGCCTCTTCCATGTCGAAGGGCGCCCCGCGGGCGCCGGAAGTCCGGCCGTTTGCGTTCATTGAGGACAATCCTCCTCCCTCTTTCAGGAATTAATACATAAAAAGATTATACTCCATCAGGGGAAAAGTAAAAATAAGCCCTTTCCCCGAAGAAGGTTTATTGTTATAGTGTTAAAGCGTCCATCGGACTTTCCATCCCCTTTCCAGGAGGTCGCTTATGAGAGTTATCGGCTTTTGTAATTTAAAGGGCGGAGTGGGCAAAACCACCGCCTGTCAGAATCTGGCCGCGGCCCTGGTCCGAAAGGGCCTTAAGGTGGCGGCCCTTGACCTTGACCCCCAGAGCAACCTGACCGCCGCTTTCGGTATTTCGGTTTCGGATGATCAGCCCTATGTCTACGACTTCCTCATGGGGGACGCCTCCTTCAGCGAGGTTATGAGAACCCGGGAGGGGGTGGACGTGGCCCCCAGCAGCCTTGACCTGGCCATAGCCGAGATGCAGCTTGAGAGCCAGCCCGGACGGGACACCCTGCTGAAGGACGCCCTTCAGTGCGAAGACCTCGCCGGGTACGACTGCATTCTGTGCGACAGCCCGCCCCAGCTGGGCATTTTCACCCGGAACGTTCTGGCCGCCTCCGACGAACTCATCGTGCCCCTGGACAGCGAATTTTTCAGCCTGGCAGGGCTGCGCCTCCTGACAAAGACTGTAGAGCTTTTCCGAAAGCGGCTGAACAGGGAGCTTGTCATAGGAGGGGTGCTGCTCACCCGGCACAACCCCAAAATAATAATGAACAGGGAAGTGGAAAAGGAAGTCCGCAGCCACTTCGGCGACCGGGTTTTCACCCGCTACATCCGAAGGAACATAAGCCTGGTGGAGGCGGGGGGCGCGGGACTTTCAATTTTCGGCTACGACCCTGAAAGCAACGGCGCCGTCGACTACGAGGCGGCAGCCGGCGAACTGCTTGAAAGGTGGAATGAAGATGGCAAAAAGAAGGCCGAGCCTTAAGGACTTTCTTGCCACCGGCGACGTGGTGGTGGACGAGGCCGTAACGGAGGAGAAGGAAAAAGAGGGAACCCCGGCAGCCGCAAAAAAAACAGCCCCGGCAAAGAAGAAGGCCGCCGGGGAGGCCAAAAAGGCGGCCGTCGGGGACGGCAAAAAACCTGCCGCCAGGGCGAAGAAAACCGCTGCCCGCGCCAAAAAGCCTTCTGCGGAAAAGGCCGGACTTACAGCCGACGAAGCGGCGCTGCTGGAGATGCTGGCCCCGGAGGACAAGCCCATGTGGGAGAAGCTCTTTGCCGCAGCGGAGACGGAGTTTCTGCCCCTGGACCTGGTAGAGCGGAGGGAGGACTTCCGCACCATGGCCAGGGACAGGTACACCCTCTTCAGGCTTGGCGAGGCAGGGGAGCCCCTCTTCCACGTGAGAACCAGCGTTCAGATCCGGGAGCCTCTGGTCTGCCTTATCAAGTGGGACGAGACGGGCAAAATCTCGGTCTTCCGCTGAGGGGGACGGGGATGGCCGTCCGGATGATATAAATGCTGTTTTTCGAGACGGTCCTCTGCGCGGCGTCCCTGTCCATGGACGCCCTGGCCGCGTCTTTGTGCATAGGGGCCTGCCTCGGCGCCGGCGCAGGCGGGGGGGCGGCCTTCCGGGTGGCGGGGGCCTGCGGGGGGTTCCAGTTTTTTATGCCCCTGGCCGGGCCCCTTATGGGAGGGAGGCTCCTGGCCCTTCTCTCCGGCTACGACCAGTGGGTGGCCTTCGGCCTGCTGGTCCTGGTGGGCGGCAACATGATCCGGGAGTCCTTCGCCCCCGAGGACCCCGACTGCCCCGTATCCGACCCCTCCCTGGGCCTGCCCCTTCTGGGGGTGGCCCTGGCCACATCCATCGACGCCCTGGCGGTAGGCTTGAGCTTTGCCGCAGTGGGGGTCCCCGTTCTTCCCCTTGCCGCCTGGGCGGGGGGGATAACGGCCCTTGCCTGTTTTGCCGGGGTGCTGGCGGGGTTTAGGGCGGGCTGTCTGTTGGGCAAAAAACTTGAGTTCGCGGGAGGGCTGGCTCTGTGCCTCATAGGGGCAAACATCCTGAGGACGGGCCTCATGGGGTAGGGGAGCGGGAGGCCTGGGTCTACATGGTACTTTGCTCCGACGGTACCCTTTACACCGGATGGACCTTCGACCTTGAGGCCAGGATGAAGGCCCACAACGAAGGAAGAGGCGCCCGCTACACATCGGGGCGGAGGCCGGTGAAACGGGCCTACTGCGAGAAGGTGCAGTCCAAATCGGAGGCGCTGCGCAGGGAGATGGCCATAAAAAAGATGCCTGGGCCGGAAAAGCGCCGTCTTGCGGCCGCATACCTGGCCCGGTTCGAAGGGGGGGAGCTTCCGTGGGAAAAAAGCGGAAAGAGTACAGGGAGCCCTGGGAGTACCTGAAGGAGAAGAAAGTCCTCTGGAAGCAGGTTCTCATTCTCATTGCCGTAGTCGCCGCCCTTTTCGCCGCCCTGATCCTGGGGGAGTTCCTGTTTACCTATTTCCACCTGGGCAAGGACTGGTCCGATACCCTGCTGATCCGTATGATAGTGGAGCGAAGGCTTCTGCTGCCCTTCTTTCCTTAAAAACAAAAAATGCGGGCCCCGTGCAGAAAAGGGCCCGCATGTCTTAAGGAGCGCTTACAGGTTTCGCACCACCATGGCCACTCCCTGGCCGCCGCCAATGCAGGCGCTGACTATGCCAAACTCCTTGTTCTGAGCTTTGAGGGAGTAGACCAGCGTCGCCAGCACCTTTGCGCCGGTGGCGCCGATGGGGTGCCCCAGCGCAATTGCGCCGCCGCAGGGGTTCAGCTTGTCCATGTCGAACTTCATCACCCTGTGGCAGGCTATGATCTGGCCGGAGAAGGCCTCGTTAATCTCGATTATCTCCATGTCGTCCATAGTCATGCCCGCCCGTTCAAGGGCCAGGGGCATGGCCACCGTGGGGCCGAGGCCCATGTGGACTGCGTCCAGGGCGCCGCTTGCGTATCCCACTATCTCCGCCAGGGGCTTGTAGCCGTTGGCCTTTGCCCAGTCGCTATCCGCTACTATGGCGGCGCTCCCGGCGTCGCAAAGGGCGGAGCTGGAGCCTGCGGTGATGGTTCCGTCCTTTTTAAAGATGGCGGGCAGCTTGCCCAGGGACTCAAGAGACGTGTCCTCCCTGGGGATTTCGTCGGTGTCGAAGACTATGACGCCCTTCTTGCGGTCCTTAACTTCCACCGGGACTATCTCGGATACGAACCGGCCGTCTTTAATTGCGGCCGCAGCCTTCCTGTGGCTGTTAAGGGCGTATTCGTCCTGCTCCTGCCTGGAGATGGAGTACTCCTCGTTAAGGATTTCGGCAGTGGCGCCCATGAGCATGTCCGCCAGGGGGCAGTGGAATCCGTCCTTGTGGAGGACGTCCACCGCCTTCTTCTCTCCCATGCGGAAGCCCCACCGGGCGTCGGGAAGGATGTAGGGCACGTTGGATGCGCTCTCCATGCCGCCTGCGGCCGCCGCCTTCATGTCGCCGAGGCGGATCTTGTCCGCCGCCAGCATAACGGTCTTAAGGCTTGAGCCGCACCGTTTGTTTATGGTGTATGCGGGGATGGACTCAGGCAGCCCCGCCCTGAACATGGCAATACGGGCCGGGTTTGCCCCCACTCCCGACTGCCATCCGTTGCCCATGATTACCTCGCCTATGTCCTCCGGGCTGACTCCGGACCGCTTAACGGCCTCTTTAAGGGCCGCTGCGCCCAGGTCGGGGGCTTCAAGGCCCTTCAGGCTTCCGCCGAACTTCCCGCCGGGGGTCCTGCAGACGCTTAAAAGAACGGGTTTACCCATGATCCTGCCATCTCTCCTTTCAGTCGATGCCCTTCATGGGGCACAGGTCGGGGGAAACTTCGAAGTCCATGGTGGTGTGCTCCTTAAGCTGCTCCAGGGTGACCTCGGGGGCAATTTCAGTCAAAACCATCTTCCCGTCCGTCTTCCTGACCACGCAGAACTCCGTGACCACTACCCCGGCCACTTCCGCACCGGTGAGGGGCAGGGTGCACTCCTTCACCAGCTTGGGCCTGCCTTTTTTATCCACGTGGGTGGTGGCCACGTAGACCGTCTTTGCGCCCGTGACCAGGTCCATGGCCCCTCCCATTCCGGGGACCATCTTGCCGGGTATCATCCAGTTGGCCAGATTGCCATGGCTGTCCACCTCCAGAGCCCCCAGAACGGTGGCGTCAAGGTGGCCGCCCCGGATCAGGCCGAAGCTGGTGTCGCTGGCCACAAGGCTTGAGCCGGGCAGCAGCGATACGCACCGTCCCCCGGCGCCGATGAATCTCAGGTCTTCCTTCTCCGGCTTGGGGCCTGCGCCCACAACGCCGTTTTCCGTTTGAATCAGCACGCTTACACCCTCGGGGACATAGTCCGAGACCAGGGTGGGAATGCCTATGCCAAGGTTTACCACCGCGCCGTCCTCAAGGTCGAGGGCTATACGCTTGGCTATCCTGTGGCGTACGACTTCTTCATCAAGTACGGGAAGCATAGTATCCGTCTCCTTTCAGAACAAGGATGTCCACGAGCAGCCCCGGCGTGATGATGTCCTCGGCGTTTAGGGGGCTGTCTTCAATAATGGCGTCCACCTCGGCGATGACCAGGTCTGCAGCGGTGGCCATGGCGGGGTTGAAGTTGCGGCCCGTGCCGAAGTAGGTCAGGTTGCCCCACCGGTCGGCCTTGAAACCCCTGATGAGGGCCACGTCCGCCTTCAGGGGGAGCTCCAGGATGTACCGTTTGCCCTCCACCTCGATTACCTGCTTGCCCTCCTCGTGGATGGTCCCCACTCCGGTGGGGGTAAGAACGCCGCCCAGGCCGAAGCCTCCGCAGCGGATGCGCTCCACGAAGCTCCCCTGGGGCACCAGCTCAAGCTCCATCTTTCCTTCGTTAAAAAGCCGCTGGGTCTCCCGGTTGAGGCCGATATGGGAGGCCGTCACCTTTCTGCACTGCTGATTTACCACCAGCTTGCCGTGGCCTACGCCCTCGGGGTGCTTATCGTTGGCGTACAGCGTATCGTTTGAAATCAGGTGGAGGTCCTTCGTGCCCTGCTCCACCAGGGCGTCGATGAGGGTGTAGGGGACCCCCGCATAGTTGAAGCCGCCCACCATGACGGAGGAGCCGCTCTTAACGTTTTTTACCGCTTCCTCCGCCGACATGACGGGCTTGATTAACTTATGGGTCATGAAAATGACACCTCCTCTGGGATTTTTTAAGTCAGGCGTTAACCGTATTAATTTTCCTGGCCTTCATCTTCTGCAAAATGTAGACCCCCACCAGAATGACAAGGCCCGCTACGTCGGTCATCCAGTTGGGCACAATGAGCAGGAAGGGCACTGCAAGCAGGGCCAGCCGCTCAATAATGGACAGGGGGGCAATGTAGTAGCCCTGCACTCCCGCTGAAAGGCCGATTATGCCCATTAGGGCCGTGGCGAAGGAGAGCCCTATCTGGAGGATGTTGCCCTGGAAGAGCAGGTGCGGGTTGTAGATGAACATGTAGGGCACCACGAAGCCGGCCATGGCGGTAACCAGGGCGGTGAAGCCCGTCTTCATGGCGTTGCTGCCCGCAATTCCCGCCGCCGCATAGGTGGCCAGGGCCACCGGGGGAGTTACGTCCGCCAGCACGCCGAAGTAGAGGCAGAAGAGGTGGGCCGACATGAGGGGCACCCCCATCTGGTAGAGGGCGGGCGCCGCCAGGGTGGACGTGATGATGTACTGGGCAGTGGTGGGAACCCCCATGCCCAGGATGATGGAGCCTATCATGGTCAGGATAAGGGCCAGGGGCAGAATTCCCTGGGAGAGGCTGATCACGAAGGAGGAGAAGGCAAGGCCTATCCCCGTG
>JAAYQT010000053.1 GCA_012519165.1 Synergistaceae bacterium | reverse complement strand
GGCGGAGGGGGCCTGGGGAGACGGGAGGATTTTGTCCGTGAACCCGGAACGGATCGAGGCCGCTACTGCCTTCGGGAGCGTCGCCGTGGTATCGGGGTTTCAGGCGGGAACAAGGGACGGCGAGACGATTACACTTGGGCGCGGGGGCTCTGATCTGTCGGCCATAGCGTTGGCCGCCGCCCTTGGCGCGTCGGTGTGCCGGATTTTTACGGATGTGGACGGAATCTTCTCCGCCGATCCGCGCCGGGTTCCGAGTGCGGTGAAGCTCGACCGGATCTGCTGGGACGAGTGCCTGGAGATGGCGTTCTGCGGCGCCTCGGTAATGCAGGCGCGCGGGCTGGAGATGGCCGGGAGGATGAAGATACCTCTTTGCGTGGAGTCATGCGCGGAGAAGAAGGAGGGGACATGGGTCGTGGAGAGAAACGTGGACGAGGCTGCATTTATTCGTTCGGTCGTTTCGGACGATAACCTGGCGGTGTTAACCGTCGGCGGCGGGGATTCGGAGCGCATGCTGATGGATGCCCTCTCAAGGGAGGGAATACGGACGACCGCCATAACTGCGGGGAGCTGCCTTTCCTTTTACATCGACGGGGAGCGCCTGGGAGACGCCGTGGAGATATGTTCACGGCACGACGGTTGCACAGTTTCCGTAAACGAGGGGCTGGCACGGGTCTCGGTCATAGGCCCCGGCGTGGGTAATCACCCGGAAGTACCGGTGGCCCTGCTCCGGGTACTTGCCGGGCTGGGCGCGAAGGTGCACATGTTCACATCCTCCGCCCTGTCGGTAACCTGCGTGGTGGACAGGGATCGCTCGGCTGACGCCGTGCGGGCCCTTCACGAGGAGTTTATTGAGAAGAAAGGGGTATTCCAGTGTGCGTAGAATCGCCAGTCGGGCTGTGCTTCGTTGGTTTCGGCAATGTCGGGCAGGGTCTTGCCCGAATCCTGGTCAGGAAGGAGCGGGAGCTGGCCGAGAGGTGGGGGTTGAACTGCAAGACTGTGGCGGTGGTCACCCGTACCAGGGGGGCGGCGGTGTCTCGGGACGGTTTGTCTCTGGCGGAGCTGCTGGCGCGCGCCGCACGGGGGGAGCAACTGGGTTCCGACAGGATAACCCCGGTTGAGGCGGCCCTTCTACCTCAGACTGACCTGGTGCTTGACGTCACCCCCACCAACCTTAAGACCGGCGAGCCGGGCCTCTCGGTAACGCGGGCGGCTCTGCGGTCGGGCAGGTCGGTGGTCACATCCAACAAGGGGCCCGTGTCGCTCGCCCTCGAGGAGCTGAGGGGGCTGGCCCGCGAAGGGGGGGCCGCCTTCCGTTTCGAGGGCTCCGTCATGAGCGGTACCCCGTCTCTCAATCTGGCAATGGAGTCCCTGGCCGGGTGCAACATAAGCCAGGTTCAGGGCATAGTGAACGGCACCACCAACTACATTTTGACCCGGATGGAGGAGGGGTGCGAGTACGAAGAGGCGCTTGCCGAGGCGCAGGAAAAGGGTTACGCCGAGGCGGACCCGTCCGGCGACGTGGATGGCTGGGATGCCGCAGTTAAGGCGCAAATTCTGGCCTCGGTCGTCCTTGGCTCGCCGATGCCGCTGAACGCAGTTGATTGTACTGGAATATCTAGCATAACCAGATCCGACGTGGAGGCCGCCGCAGGCCGGGGCAGCAGGATAAAGCTGATTGCGAGGGCGGCCCGAACCGCAGACGGAGTATCCGCTTCCGTCTCGCCCGCGGAGATACCGCTTGCGCACCCCCTTGCCGGAGTGGGCGGCGCCACAAACGCCCTCACCTTCACTACCGACAACCTGG
>JAAYQT010000052.1 GCA_012519165.1 Synergistaceae bacterium | reverse complement strand
GTTTCCGGAGGTATGACCCCCGCCGACATGGTCCACATAATCAACAGGGTGACCTCCATGGCGGACGTGATCCACGTGAGCTCCGGCGGGGTAACCCCCGTGCCGCCCCCGGTCTACCCCGGCTACCAGATCCCCTTCGCGGAAACAATTAAAAGGGAGTGTTCCGTCCCCACCATCGCCGTGGGGCTCATCTCGTCCCTGGATATGGTGGAGGAGACCCTGCACAACAACAGGGCCGACCTTGTGGCCCTGGGCAGGGAGCTGCTGCGGAACCCATTTTTCCCGCTGCTTGAGGCCTGGAAAAGGCGGGTTGCCCTCCCCTGGCCCGAACAGTACGAGAGGGCCTTCCGTTAGGTTCCGGCCCGGAGGGTGTTTACCGCCCGGAGAGATTTCCATTAAAAATCGGCCCCCGTCATCGCCGGGGGCCGATTTTATTACCGTAAAAAAGGGGGCGCTACAGGCCTTTTTTCTCCATCAGCATGAAGGAAAGGAGGAAGATGACCGTTACCCCCGCCACCACAATCCAGTGGTTTACCCCCAGGAGCTCCGGGATGGTGATCTTGCCGTAGTCGTGCATCTTAAGCAGGGTGTCCTGAAGGTAGGGGTACATTTCGGCGTAAAGGGCTGCGCCCACCACGGCGCCGAGGATGCCCCAGAAGGCGTCCACCCTCCCCTCCCCCAGGGCGCCCATGGAGGTGCCGGGGCAGTAGCCCAGCAGGGCCCACCCCACGCCGAAGAGGACTCCGCCGGTGATGGTCCCGCCCAGGATGGTGGGCTTTATGGAGAGTTTCACCAGCCCCTGGTCCAGGAGGAAGTAAGTGCCTATCATCCCCACGATGATGGCGGACATCATAAACTTTAGGATGGTGAAATCCTGGAACCGGAGGGCGGCAAGCTGCCTGTCGTACCGCAGCACCCTGGCCCTCTGCATAAGGACCCCGAAGACCATGCCCGTAACCAGGCCGAACCGCAGCTCCAGGTCGACGGCGTTCGCAATGCCCTTCAGGGACACGGCAATTTCGTTAAGATGGATAATGATCTGGTCAAGATCCATTCCGCCCACCTCCATAGATCATCCTGGCCACAATTGCGCCGGCCACGAAGAAACAGATAAGGGCAATAAACCCGCTGACTGCAAGCTGAAGCGTCCCGCTCAGCCCGTGCCCGCTGGGTCACCCGTCCGCCAGGCGCGCCCCGAACATGGCCACCGCTCCGCCCAGGAAGGCCACCAGCCCCCTGGACACGGCGCTGTCGCCGAAGTGCCTCTGCCACATGTCGGGAACGGCCTTCAGCTTGAACTCGCCGAAAAGCACCGATGAAATAAAGGCCCCTACAAGTATTCCGATTATAAACATCATCTGCCAGTCCATCTTGGCTGCGTTCTTGATGAGGTACTCAAGACCCGCAGCCCTTTCAGGAATGACCTTCCCCTCCACGAGGGCCGCCGCCCTCACGAAGGATGTGGACGCGCCGAAATACTTGCCGGTATAGTAGAGCGACCATACCATGAGCAGTCCGGACAATCCGCCGAGAAGATAGGGATTCCACCCTTCCCGTGATTTGCTCACACCCATCCCTCCTT
>JAAYQT010000051.1 GCA_012519165.1 Synergistaceae bacterium | reverse complement strand
GTTGAATCCCTGTTGCCTCCCGTCCCGGGGGAGGAGAGCAAAACCAGCCAGGAAGAGGCCATGGAAAAGGTAGGGAAGGCCAAAAAGGCAGTGGAGCAGGAGAGGCTGGAGATTATGGACCGCCACCATGAGAACTTGAGAAAATCGGCGGAGACCTATGAAAAGCTGGTGAAGAAAAGGGTCCTGGAGGAGGAGATTGAAAAGAGGCGTCTCCAAAACCGGGAGTTTTTGGAAAAGAGCATAGAACAGGCGCAGATCCGGAGAAAGACCCGGGCAGAAGGGCGGGAGTGACGGGCTGCGCCCCGTTGTTTCACACCATGCCGCCCCTGACGCTAAAAAAGCTTCGGGGGCGGTTATTACTTTTTCCCGACTTCGTGGTACTATCAGTATTAAATTTTAACTCTTAAGGAGTGACCTTTTTTTATGTCTACCAATTCCGCCCGTCCTTTCAGCATCAGGAGTTCGGGCTTCAAGCTTTCCATCCTCTCCGCAGGCCATTTTTTTAACGACCTCTACGCCGCTTTTCTGCCTACCTTTATTCCCGGCCTTGTATCCCGTCTGGGCATAACCATGGCCCAGGCGGGTTTTTTCAGCACTTTCCTGGGCATGATCCACATAGTGGTGCAGCCTCTCATAGGCTACCTGTCCGACCGGTCTGGAAACCCGTGGCTGATCATTTGGGGGCCCATCCTCACCTGTATAGGCGCCACCCTCATACCCCAGTCGCCGTCCTACGGCATGGCCCTCCTCTTTGTAGGTATCTGGGCAGTGGGAAGCGCCATGTTCCACCCCCAGGGGCACGGAGGCGTGGGGCACGTGGTCCCCGGCGAGAAGCTGACCATCTCCCTGGCATTTTTCTCCATTGCAGGCACCCTGGGCACCACTGCCAGCCCCCTGTTCGCCGTTGCCCTGGTAAACACGGTGGGAGTAAAGATGATGCCCGTAGCGGCCCTTATTCCGGTGGCAGCCCTGGGATTCTTTATCTGGAAGACCATCCCCACCCTCTCTCAATCGGGGAAAGAGGCGGCAGTCCCTGTTGGCGGCGGGGTTATTTCATCGCTAAAATCCGTGCTTGCGGTAATATACCCCCTTCTCCTGATGTCCGCCATAAGGGATATGGCAAGCCAGGGCGTCAGGATGTTCTTCCCCCTCAAGATTGCCCAGGGGGGCGCAGGGCTCTCCTTCATAGGGACTGTCCTGTTCCTGATCATGGTGGGAAGCTCGGTGGCCATGCTGTTGATAAGCAGGGTAGCAGACAGGCACGGCAAGAAAAAGACCCTCACCTTCACCATGGCGGCGGCGTCGGTCTTCCTGTTTGCCGGCAGGGCGGCGAGCGGGTGGAGCGCCATTCTGTTTTTCGCCCTCGGCACAGCGGCGGTTAACGCCACCATGCCCATTACGGCGGCCATTGCCCAGGAGCTGACCCCTAATGCCAGGGGCATTGCAAGCTCCATCGTCATGGGGCTCTCCTGGGGGCTGGGCAATATGATGATGGCCCCCTTCGGCAAGGTCGGGGACCTCTACGGGGTGGACGCCACCCTGCTTATAATAGCAGTCCTCCCCCTGCTTTCACTTCCCCTTGTGCTTACCCGTCCCTTCAGGGAGCGGGAGGAATAAAAAGATTTCTGCAGGCCCGTGTTTTTGAAAAAGAGCCCGCTGCATACCTGCGGCGGGCTCTTTTATTTTAGGGCAACGACGGCCTCGGGGTTGATCACCCTGAAAGTGAATGATTCGGTGAAAAACAGCCGCACTTTATCGCCCGCCCTGTCCTGAAAGCCAAGGGACATATCCTGCCCGAGAATCAGCTCAAAGTCTCCGCCCCTGAGGGAGACCACGTAAGACTCTTCCCGGGTGGAGAGGATTACCTTGTCTACAAGGTTTTCAAGATGCTTCGACGTGGGGTAGCATGAAGCCTCGCCGTAGACGGCCTTCCACAGCCGGGGGGACGCGGAAAGGGCGTAGGGGCCTTCCACGGCATTCTCCCTAAGTTTAAAGGTCGCGGAGGAGACCGCCGTCACAATATCTTCCGCGCTATCCCCCGCAGGTTTTACAGGCTGGTTTGCGTCCGCTGCAGCAAGCCCCTCGATGCCCGCTTCGGCAAGGCCTGAATAGACCGCGCCGTCTTCAAAAAGGGCCATCTTTTTCGCGGCCCTTTCCAGGTTTGACAAGTCGGGGTCCTTGGCGCCCCGGTTTATATTATCCAGCTCCCAGACGTCCAGCTCAAAGCCAAGTCTGGCCTCCACCAGGGGAAGTACTTTGTTCACGCCGAACCGTACTTCGTCCTCTGGGCCTTTCCCTGCAACGGCCAGCCTGCCCGTCGGGTGGGCGCCGTACGTCCATCCCATGGGCCCGACGATGTCCACAAAATGCCTCGCGGACAGATTTGCCGTCAATACTTTTTTTGCCTGCCCGTCAAGCTCCTCCCATGCTTCGGAAGTTATTAGAGAAGCGGACCGCCTTAAAATATCCATGGATTGACCTCCTTGCGTTTTACTTTTTGGCCTTTTTACTTAAGGCTGCCGATGCCGAGGCTCCCGGCGGAGGAAGCTTCCGTGCCCGCCGCCTGCCCTCCCGTTTCGACCTCAAGAAGAGGCGCCGATGTGAACAGGTAGGTTTTAAGCTCTTCGTCCCACCCCTTCATGTTCCTCCTGAGCCATTCGATTAGCATGACTGCGTGTTCGATCTCCTCATCCCTGTTGTGGGCAAGAATCGCTTTCAATTCTTCCCCCGGCGCCATAGCCACCCTCTGGTTGTAGTAGTTGATGGCCTCCACTTCTTCAATAAGGCTCTGCAGGGCCTTTGCCTCATCGGACGTTTTTTGGTCCAGCTTGTCCGCAGATTCTGTGTACTGCATGGTATCTCTCCTTTCGCCCGTTTCCTCCGCTTGTGCCGAACAGCCTGAAGGCCGGCCCGGGCCTTTGCTTTCTGCACGAAGCGGAATATGCGGTAGATTTCAAATAAAGATTATATATCGAAAAGACAAAAATTACACGGGCGAAAAGTAAAAAAAATCGGCCCCAGACTCCGAAACGTCGGATCCCGGGACCGATTTAGACCCCTTATCTTGCTCCGGCTTCTTCCTTTTGCATTTCTCCCTTAAGCGTTCCGGGTTCAATGGAAACCGCCTCTCCTTCGAACAGGGCCTGAATTCCT
>JAAYQT010000050.1 GCA_012519165.1 Synergistaceae bacterium | reverse complement strand
GGAAAAAGTAAGAAAATCAGCACGGACGTCCGGACGCGGAGCGGACGTTCGCCTCTACACAGAGTATACCCCCAAAGGAGGCTGACGTAACGGCACGGCTGCCTGAGGGCCTTAAATTTTTAAAGAGGAGGAAGGCAAGGACTCCGAACCCCGGAGGCTGCCCGCATATCTGTCCCTGGATAGCAGCCGCGGGAAGGTTGAGGTAGAATATAATCAAAATTCCTGGTGAAGCCCGTAACGCTTTTTTTCATTACCGGAGAACACCCGGAGTCCCAAATGATTAACCCGACCATCTCGTGGTATGACAAAAACGCCGGTCAACTAGCCTTGCGGTACGATCAGGCGGACACAAAGACTCTCCATGGTCTGCTTCAAAAATGGATCCCATCGGGAGCTAATGTTTTGGAAATAGGCTGCGGCTCCGGCAGGGATGCCTTTTTTCTTGCCTCCATGGGATGTAGTGTAACTGCCAGCGACGGTAGTGATTCCATGCTGCAAACCGCCCGGCTAAGACTGCCAAAGAATGCTGAAGGAAAGGTCTCATTTCAACACGCTTTGTTCCCCTTACCGGACGAACATCCCCTTCTTGGAAAAAAGTTCCGCGCAATAACGGCTGTTGCGGTATTGATGCATATTCCCGATGTGGATCTCTTCCCGTTCGCATGTCAGGTGGAATCTCTTCTGGAGGACGGAGGAATATTTCTTTGCTCCGTTTCCAGCGGTGAACGACAGGAAAAGGACGGGCGAATTTACGTAAACCGGGAATCAGGCGAGGTACAATTGCTCTTCGAGCGGCTGGGGTTTCGGCTGCTGGCGAGAGATGAAACAGAGGACGGCCTGGGAAGGAATATCGTTTGGACAACGATGGTTTTTTCACTGGAAGGAAAGAATGCAGCCAGGCCCATTTTGCAGATAGAGTCCATTATAAAACGCGATAGAAAATTTACCACCTATAAACTGGCTCTCCTACGGGCGCTTTGTGAGATAGGGGCTAAAACTCCACTCGTTGCCCAGTGGAGCCCCGGGGGTATGGTGGGTATTCCCCTGGGGCTCATCGTAGAAAAATGGATTTACTACTACTGGCCTCTTGTCAATTCAACAACTATGTTGCCCCAAATGCAGGGAAGAGAATTAAAAAAGCAGATAATATTCCGCCCGCATCTCCAAAGACTGGCTGATTCTTTTTCTCTTTCAGGGGGATTCGGTGCGTTTAAGATCGCTTTTCACTCTGAGGCGTTGTCTATCGAGCAGAAACCGCTTCTTGTTGAAACGGTAAATTTGATGGCGAAAGCCATTGTCGACGGACCCGTTACCTATTCGGGCGGTTCTCTTACAGCCAAAGACCCATTTTTCACATTCAGCAGCGCCAGGAGCATAAGAACCCTTTCATCAGCTGCCAATCTTCCAAATGCTCTTGGGCGCGTGTTTCTGCGCGGAGAAATCTGGACAGAGCTCTGCCTCCTGGGCCATTTGATTGGCGAGTCCATACTTTTACGGTGGGCTGAACTGGTTCACGAATTTTCGGAAAAGAAAGTCGATATTTCCACAGCTCTTAATCACTTGCTTGTCCGGCCGGAAAGCGAAAGGGATGTAGCAGACGCAAGGGCCCTGTATAAATCCGCTCTTCCCCTCGAATGTGTTTGGAGCGGCAAAGCGCTAAAAGCATCCGGTTTTGATGTGGATCATGTCATTCCTTTCCCTCTATGGCACAACAACGATCTCTGGAACCTGCTTCCCGCCGATAGAAGCATAATATCAAGTAAAAGGGACAAACTCGTCACCGCAAAAACGCTGAAAGAGGGCAGTGAGAGAATAATCCATTACTGGAAAATCGCGAGGAGAGAATACCCCGAACGTTTCGATTCGGAACTGAGTTTAAGTCTGATCGGCCGCCTTCCCCGACAGTCTAACTGGGAAAAGGTCGCACTTTCAGCCATTGTTGAAACAGTAGAACTGCTTGCCCTTCAAAGGGGGGCAGAGCGGTGGGAACCGGAAATTCCCGACACTTAGTTCCACTCCTTCATTGAGCTAACCCGGGGAGCATGCCCACACCCGAATACCTGCTTTGCCGAAGTAGACACGCAGCCCCTCACTCATACCTCAGCGCCTCGATGGGGTTCAGCAGGGAGGCCTTCCAGGCGGGGTAGAAGCCGAAGAAGATCCCCACGAAGACGGAAAATCCGAAGGCCAGCGCCACCGAGCCTGCGGACACTATGGTGGCCCAGCCCAGCAGGCCGGTGATTATTTTGGAGGCGGACGTGCCCAGGGCGATGCCCGTTATGCCGCCTATGACGGAAAGCAGCAGGGCCTCCATTAGGAACTGGGTCCTTATGTCCGACGCCCGGGCGCCTATGGCCATTCTTATACCTATCTCCCTGGTCCGCTCCGTCACCGAGACCAGCATTATGTTCATGATGCCAATGCCCCCCACCAGCAGCGATACTGACGCCACCGCCCCCAGAAG
>JAAYQT010000049.1 GCA_012519165.1 Synergistaceae bacterium | reverse complement strand
GTGGTCCTGAGCGTGGGGTTGCTGGAGGCCGGCACGGCGGTGAACATCATCCCCGAGACGGCAAGGGTGGCGGGAAATATAAGGACCACGAACCCGGCGGTGCGGGCTGGAATGAAGGATATAGTCAAGAGGGTTGCCGACGGGGTGTGCGCCGCTTTGAGGTGCGAGGCCGAGCTTGAATTTACCCCCATCTACCCCGTTACCGTCAATGACCCCGGAGTTACGAAGTTCATGAAAGGAGCGGCCTCGGACCTGGCAGGGCAGGATTGCCTGGTGGAAATACCGGTGGCCATGGGGTCGGAGGACTTCAGCTACTACGGCGAAAAGGTACCGGCGGCCTACGTATTCCTCGGCATGGCCCGGGAATGCGGCCTAGGCGGGGCGCAGCACCACAACCCCAAGTTTAACGTAAACGACGAAGTCCTGCCCATGGGGTCGGCGCTGCTCTCCCTCTTTGCGGCCAGGATGGCCGGGGAGTTTTAAGGGCGCCCCTGGGACGAGGCGAAAAGTTTGGCGTTTCTGAACTTGGACAGGTTTCTCGACACCCTCTCCCAGTAGACGTCGGCCGAGCCGCCGTAGTATCGGCCCAGGGCAGTCTTAAGGTCGCCGGAGGCTTTAATGTAACGGGAAAGGAGCAGGCTTCCGGCGGCTATTCCCATCTCCGGGTCGTGAAGGTCCTCCTCCCTGGCTATGCCGTTGGCCTGCAAGAGGCCTGAGTGAACCTTCCACACCACCTGCATAACCCCCGCCGCCCCGGCGCCGCTTTTGGCCTCGGGGCGGAAGTGGCTCTCGGTATTGGCCACCGCCACGATTAAATCCAGGGGAACGCCGTACTTAAGGGAACTCTTAAGAAAGGCGTTGGCCTGGATAAGGGAAGATTCTAGGGAGACCTCCCTGTTCTGGGACCGGATAAACCCTGAAAGGGATGCGATGTTCTTTGCGGTCTCCGCAAAAGATGTAATGGCCGCCTTCTTAACCCCCGCCGACAAATCCGCCGCCTCCAGGTGGGGCCCCGCCAGGTCCAGGGCCAGATCGGCCAGCAGGTTCTCGGCGGGGCCCGTAGTATCCTCCGCCCCGTCCAGGGGAAAGGACGGGGTGCGCCGCCCTCCTACCGCCATCAGTATAAAGCCGGCGGCAGAGAGGATCATAATTGCGGCCACGCTTTTTATCAGAAATTTTTTCATAAGCTTCCCTCCGTTCTTAAACCGGATATTGGATTATAACCCAAAGGGTTTTTACCGCAAATTTTGTACGGAAATATTAACTCCGGGGGGTGTAAATTTCATTATATTAGTTCCGGGTTAAATATCAGCCGTCCATAACCATGCTTCGGGCTTCAGCGGCTTTTAGCCGGATGTTATGCACTCCATTCAGTTTAAACGGCCCGAAAGGTTTGTCTTTTTTTGTCCGGGCTATTGTAAACTGAGAAAAAATCTTTAGAATAGAAAGCATAAACACCTTATTCTTATCCGGAGGTAGAGCCATGACCGGAAACAGGGAAAAGAGGAAGGGCTTCACGCTGGTCGAACTTCTTATCGTGATAATAATAGTCGGCATCCTTGCCTCAGCCATGCTGATGCTCACGGGTACCGCCGAGGACAAGGCCCGGGCCACTTCCATACTAAGCGACATGCGCTCAATGAAATCGGCCATGGTGGTCTTCAAGCTGGAAAAGGGCAGCTGGCCGGAGCTGCCGGTGGATGGGGACGAGATAAAAAGGCTGTTCGGAGGCGCCTCCCTGGACGGGTTTAACCTCGAATCCAGCGGTGACGAGTACGCCTACGTGGAGTACGACCTCAGCGGAAGGTCCTCCGGGGTAAAGCGCAAACTGGCCCTCATGGCGGACTCGTCGGGCCTACTGGCGGCAGGGTCCTCCATGCCGGGCGCGGATGCAGAGCCTTATACCGACGGCGACACGGTAGAGATGAAGGTACGGTAATCAGGAGCTCAAAACCCGGAAAAAACGGGCCCGCTTGTTAAGGCGGGCCCGTTCAAGTATGCGCCGTTTATTTAATGCAGGCTAATCGGACAGGGTCTTCATCTCGTTCAGGACGCTCTCCAGCCTCCTCATATGCCTGCCGTAGGCCTCCCAGTCTTCATCCCGAAGGGCCTTCCTTGCGCCGTCCCAGGCTTCGGCGGCC
>JAAYQT010000048.1 GCA_012519165.1 Synergistaceae bacterium | reverse complement strand
TTTTTTACTCCATTACCATGATCCCGCCGAAAAGTCTCTGCCACGTCTCCTCGTAAATCTGCTTCGGGGGCAGGGGGCGGGCCGCCAGCCCCTCGGCTATGGCCGCCTGTGCCACGGCCTCCGCGACCCTGGGCGTAACTTCGTCGGAGAAGAGGTCGGGGACTATGTGCCGTTTCCGCAGCCGCTTGCGGTCCACCGAGCCTGCGATAGCCCTGGCCGCCGCCATCAGTATTTTTTCATTCAGACCCCTTGCCCTCACGTCCAGCAGGCCCCTGGCAATCCCGGGGTAGGCGTGGAGGTTGGGCATGGAGTTGGGCGTCCAGGGAAGGCCGTCGGCGAAGACCACCGCCCCTGCCGCAAGGGCCTCTTCAACCGATATTTCCGGCTCGGGCATGGAAAGGGCCATGACCACGCTTCCTTCATTAAGCGAGCTGATGTGGCCGGCCGTGAACTTGCCCTTGGAGGACATTCCTATGAGGACGTCGGCGCCCCTGGCCGCCTCCTCCAGGGAGCCTCCGCCCCTGGTCTGGCCCAGCTGTGCGGCAAGCTCCTCCTGCACGAAGTTCATGCAGCCGTTACCCGGGCCCAGGACGCCGCACTTGTTGAGCACGGTGATTTCGCCTACCCCCGCGTACTTCATAAGCCTTGCGGCGGCAATCCCCGCCACCCCCGCGCCGAAGATTACAACCCGGACTGCCGGCATCTCTTTTTCCACGAGGTTAAGGGCGTTGATCAGGGCCGCCATAACCACCACCGCCGAGCCGTGCTGGTCGTCGCTGAATACAGGGATGTCAAGCTCCGCCTGGAGCTGCTCCACCACGGTGAAGGAATTGGGGCTGGACACATTTTCAATGTTAATGGCGCCAAAACCCGGGGCTACCAGCCTTGCCATGGCGGCGATCTCGTCGCTGCTGCGGGCGTCGATGCACAGAGGGAAGGCGTTAACGTCCCCCAGGGTTTTAAACAGCAGGCACTTGCCCTCCATAACAGGCAGGGCCGCCGTAGGGCCGATATTCCCCATGCCGAGCACGGCCGAGCCGTCGCTTATTACCGCCAGCCTGTTGCCCTTGCCGCTGTAGTCGTAGACTGTAGATTCGTTGCTTACAATCTCCGAGGCCGCGAAGGCGCCCCCCTGGATGTAGGCCAGGCCCAGGTCCTCCTCGTTGCGGATGTTCACAGTGGGGTAGATTCGTATTTTGCCCCCGGCCTTGCGGTGGAGCAGCAGCGCCGCTTCCTTTTCAATGATCACTTTTTTGCCGTACCTCCTTCCCTATTACTTGAAGAGAGGCAGGAGCTCCTTGAACTCCGCCGTCCCGGACTTTCCCATAAGGTGGTAGATTACCGTCTCCGCAGGGACCGCCAGTGCGCCTGCGGCGGTCATGGCCGCCATGGCCCGGTCTGACTTAAGGGGATCCCTGCTGCCGCAGGCGTCTGAAACCACGGCGACTTTACGCCCCGTTTCGAGGAGGTCCAAAACGGTGGCCAGGACGCATATGTGGGACTCAATTCCGAAGACTATGGCCGCAGGCCGCCCGGTTCCGTCCAGAAGCTTGCCGAAATCCTCTTCGTCGCAGCAGGAGAAGGTGTTCTTCTCCAGGTACAAGGCGCCTTCGGGCAGGGACGCCAAAAGGCCCCCGTCGGTGGGGCCCAGCCCCTTCGGGTACTGCTCCGTGTAGATGAAGGGCGCTCCAAGAACCTCCGCCGCCCTCATAAGCTTAAGAGCATTTTGCTTTACTTCGTCCGCGTTTGAAATTGCGGGAAGAAGCCTCTCCTGGATGTCCACCATCACCAT
>JAAYQT010000047.1 GCA_012519165.1 Synergistaceae bacterium | reverse complement strand
TTTATAAGGTGCAGGCCGTACTCGGTCTTTACCGGCTCTTCGGTGACTTCCCCGGTTTTCATGGCAAAGACCGCGTCGGCAAACTCCTTCACCATCTCCCTTTTGGAGAAAAACCCGAGGTCCCCGCCCTGCTTGGCCGAGTCGCAGGTGGAGTACTTTTTAGCCGCGTCCTCGAAGGACATCCCGCCCTCCAAGGCCGCTTTCACCTTTGCCATCTCTTCCTCGTCCTTCACAAGGATATGAGAGGCTCTAACAGTCTCGGGCACGGCAAATTGGTCTTTGTGTTTTTCGTAGTACTCGGCGGCTTCTTCTTTATTAACCTTTACGTCCTTTAGCACGGAGTCAATGGCAAGCCTCCGAATAACGTCTTTCCTGAGTCCGTCCATCATTGAGGCGAATTCCGGGGTCTTCTCCACCTCCAGTTCGCCGCCCAGGCGAAGCAGGATTTCCATGTTCACAAGCTCCTCGGCAATGGCCTTCCTGCCTATCTCGTTGTCGTAGAGGGCCGCCCTCTGGGGGTCAAGCCTGCCGATGACCTCTTTTACATCCTTAAGAGTAATCTCCTTCCCGCCCACCCGGGCGATTACCGCCTCCGGGCCGGCGGCCGGCGCGGCCGTATCGGCCCATGCGCAGGCGGAGAGGGACAGGATAAGCATAGTCAGTACGAGAGCGCGAAAACCAAGTTTTTTCATTACAAAACCTCCCTGAAAGATGTTTTTACAGTCGCAAACTGAAGAAGCATACCATAACGGGGCTGTAAAAAAACGGCATAATTGCCTAATAGGACGCCACTGCGCCTCACGGGTTGCCGATAGACCACCCCATGATGGCAATGGCCCCCGCGCCGATAATATCTATGACTCCCTTGACGGAGCTTCCAAGCCGTATTCTTCTGATCCCGAGCATGGCCAGAACAACGGAACAGCCGTACAGGATCAGGGGCGCAACCGTTTGGGTAAAAAACACGATCATCTACCTCCTGAAAAATTTTAACTGTATCTAACGGAGCCTGAGGCGGGTGAACTCGTCGTCGGCAATATCCATCCATAGAAGCTGTTCCGTCAGGATCTGACCCTTTCCCGTGAGAAGCTTCACGGCCTGGGCGCACTGCATGGCGGCCACCAGGGCGGGAGTGAAGGGGGGGTTGCCTGTCTCCGTCTCAACTCCGGTGTCGGACTCCCCGGCCAGGTAGCCCATAAATGTGTCGTCGCCTGGCATGACTACTCCCACCTGGCCCCAGAAGCCGGCAATGGCTCCGGAGACTATGGGGACCCCCCGGGAGGCGCACTCGGCAAAAAGCTCCCTCCTGGATGAAAGGCTGTCCAGGCAGTCCACCGCCAGGTCGACCCCGTCGAGGATCGACCCGGCCGTAAAGCTGTCGAAACGGCACTGCCTTCCCTCGGCTTCCACCGCGCTATTTACCGCTCCGACCCGTTCCGCCGCCGCCCTGGCCTTGGGCCTTCCCAGGCTGCTCTCGGTGGCCAGCAGCTGGCGGTTAAGGTTGGTCTCGTCAAAAATGTCGGAGTCCACCATGACCATGCGCCCCACCCCGGCCCGGGCCAGCAGGTCGCACACCAGCCCCCCCAGGCCTCCGCAGCCGATGACCGCCACCGACGACGAAAGAAGGCGGATCTGCCCGTCAATGCCTATGGTCCCCATATTTCTTACGTACCTGGAGGGGACGTAGCCCTTCTCCAGGCAGTAAATCTCCGCCTCTGCGGCCGTAACCCCCTCCAGAACCGCCGCCTTTCCGATCTCGCGGAAGGGGATGGTCTTCCAGGGGCCGACTGACTCCGCGTGATTAGCCAACAGATCAAACCAGCTCAGCGCTCATCTCCTCCTTCCTTTCGAAAATTATACAGTAAAAAAGGGGGCGGGGATTGACAGGCTCCTCAATTTATTATAAAAATGATCTGTAAGTGGGAGTACTGCAAGAAAAATTAATATGCCTTCGACCCGTACCGTCTCAAGCAGACAGTGCGGGCAATGGGCAGTGGGAGCGATCCCAGTGCCTGCCGCGTTTGCAAAGGAGGATTACCGGCTTCGGCCGGCAGTCCTCCTTTTTCTTTTTTCGGATAAGGACTAAAAAAAGAGGAGGCGTGAAAAAGTGGACAATCTGGGCAAAGTAATGAGAGTCAATCTTACGGAGGGAACGGTAAAGACTGAAGACCTGTGCGAAAAGACGGTAAGGGAATACATCGGCGGCAGGGGCTACGGCACCAAGGTGCTGTACGACGAGGTCCCCAAGGGTACGGACCCCCTTTCTCCCGAAAACAAGCTGATTTTCGCCAACGGCCCCCTTACGGGAAAGGCCGCCCCGTCCGCCGGACGGTACATGGTCATCACCAAGAGCCCCCTTACGGGCTACATCGCCAGCAGCAACTCCGGAGGCTTCTGGGGGGCGGAGCTGGCCAGGGCGGGCTGGTTTATGATTATCTTTGAGGGCAGGTCGCCAAAGCCCGTTTACCTTTGGATCAAAGACGACAAGGTTGAAATCAGGGACGCAGGCGCCATCTGGGGCAAGGACGGCCACGAGGCCACCGACGACCTCCTGGCGGCAGTGGGCGACAGCCAGGCCAAGGTGGTCTGCATCGGAACCGCAGGGGAAAACCTCTCTCATATTGCCGCCATCATGAACGACAAGACCAGGGCTGCGGGCCGGAGCGGCGTGGGCGCGGTCATGGGCTCCAAGAACCTTAAGGGCATAGTGGTAAGGGGCAGCGCCAGGCCCCCGGTGCAGGACGCCGAGGGGATGAAGGCCGCCCTTGCTAGCTCCATGGAGAAACTCAAGACCAACCCCGTCACCAGCCAGGGGCTTCCCACCTACGGTACGGCGGTGCTGGTCAACGTGATCAACCAGGCCGGCGGCTACCCCATGAACAACTGGCAGGGGGCCTACTTCCCCGAGGCGGACGAGCAGTCCGGGGAGACTTTGGCCAGGGACTTCCTCATTAAGCGCTACTCCTGCTTCGGCTGTCCCATCGGCTGCGGCCGCGTCACAAAGCTTGGCGAAAAAATAGGGGAGGGCCCCGAGTACGAGACCATTTTCGCCTTCGGAGTCTGCTGCGGAGTGGCGGGGCTCGAGCCCATTATTGAGGCCAACAATATCTGCAACGAGCTGGGGCTTGACACCATAAGCGCCGGGGTTACCATTGCGGCGGCCATGGAGCTCTACGAAAAGGGCTACATCAAAAAAGAAGAGCTTGAAGGAGGCCCCGAGCTTCGTTTCGGAAGCGACGAGGCAGTGGTCTACTGGACCAGGAAGATGGGCCTCGGCGAGGGGCTCGGCAAAAAGCTGGCCGAGGGCTCCTACCGGCTCTGCGAGATGTACGGCCACCCGGAGTTCTCCATGACGGTTAAAAAGCAGGAGATGCCCGCCTACGACGGCAGGGCCATCCAGGGGATAGGCCTTAACTACGCCACCTCCAACCGGGGCGGCTGCCACGTGAGGGGCTACACCATTTCGCCCGAGATCCTGGGCCTCCCGGAAAAGCTGGACCCCATCGACATCGAGTCCAAGCCCGCATGGGTATCCATCTTCCAGAACCTCACCGCCGCCATCGACGCCTCGGGGATGTGCCTCTTCACGTCCTTCGCCCTGGGGGCGGACGATTACGGAGCCTTCCTGAAGGCCGCCACCGGCTTCGACTACGACGGGACCGAGACCCTGAAGGCCGGGGAGAGAATATGGAATATCGAGCGACTCTTCAACCTCCGGGAGGGGCTCGACCCCCTGAAGGAGGACACCCTGCCCGACCGGCTGCTTAAGGAGCCCATCCCCGACGGGCCCTCCAAAGGCATGGTCAGCCGCCTCGGAGAGATGCTGCCCAACTACTACAAGTACAGGGGCTGGGACGAAAAGGGCATTCCCACCGCTGAAAAGCTTGCTGAACTGGGACTGAACTAGCCTGCAACGACGGCGTCCCCTCTCCGGCCGGGAGAGGGGACGCTTTATCAAGGGGCTGGCAATGTCGCAGCCTTTAAGGTACTATTTGGACATGATAAAAGTACTCTTCTTCGCCACCATCCGGGACTATACCGGAGTTAAAGAGACTGAGGCAGAGGGCCCCGGGACCGTTATGGAGCTGCTGACGGAGCTTGCCTCCGCCTACGGCAGCGCATTCAGCGACGAGGCCTTCGAGGAGGGTGAGATCTCCGACCGGGTCATAATCATGGTAAACGGACGGCACATCGCCCACACGGGGGGCGGCAATACGCCCCTTAAGAGCGGCGACACTGTGGCCGTTTTCCCCATCATAGGGGGAGGCTAGGCCTCCCTAAAGGCCCAGCAGCGCCCCGGCAACAGCCCCCGCCACAATGAACAGGGCGGGGTGGATTTTTGTGAAGATCATCAGCAGCAGGGCCACCGCGCCTATTACCACCGTGAGGACCCCGGTAATAGAGCCGAAGGACATGTCGTAGGCGGCAAAGGCCAGCAGGGCCACCACCACGGGGCGCAGGCCCTTCAGCATGCTGTTGACCTTCGGGTTGCCGCTGATCATGGCCACAAACCTCAGCAGCAGTATAAGTACTATAACGCTTGGCAGGACGGTGCCGGCCAGGGCCGCCAGGGCGCCCAGGGGGCCTCCCACGTCGTAGCCTATGACCACCGACATCTTGGTGGCGATGGGCCCGGGGAGGGCGTTGCCTATGGCAAGGACGTCCACGAAGTCCGTCACCGCCATCCAGTTGCGGATGTTAACCACTTCTTCCTTGATGAGGGGCACCATGGAGGGGCCGCCGCCGTAACCCACGCAGCCTATTTTTAGAAATGACCAGAAAAGGGCCCATATTGCGCTCATAAATCCATCTCCTTGCGTGAAAAGTATGCCTAAAGCTTAAGGGCCACGCCCGCTGCGGCCCCCGCCACAATGATAAGCGCGGGGTGAAGGGGCGTGAAGATCATCAGGGCCAGGGATACGGCGCAGATGGCCCAGGTACTCTTATTTTTCAGGGCGCTCGGACCCATGTCCCACGCAGCATAGGCCAGCATGGCCACCACCACGGGCCGGAGCCCCCTAAGCATGCTGGTTACCACGGGGTTGTCCTTAACCAGGGAGACAAAGCCCATGAGGATAAGCAGGGCTACCGCGCTGGGGATGATAAGCCCCGCGAGGGCTGTAGCCACTCCCGCCCAGCCGGCTTTTCGGTAGCCTATGGCCGCCGCCATTTTGGTGATAATGGGCCCGGGGAGGGCGTTGCCGATGGCCAGGGCGTCCATGAAGTCCTCGGTGTTTATCCAGTCGCGCCGCTCTATTACCTCCGCCTTCAGCAGGGGCACCATGGAGGGGCCGCCGCCGTAGGCCACCGAGCCTATCTTAACAAAGGAGATAAAGATGCTCGCAAGATCCTTTCCCAAAACTGATTCCTCCTTGTTTTAACTGCTGAGCCTCCCAAATAAAACCGTTCCGGCGAAGGTTCCCCTCAGCGGAACGGTTTTATTTAAAAGGCCGACCTGTGGATTTTAGGCCATTTTTTTACTTTTTTCAATCGCCCTTCGCCGCGCTACTCCCCTGCCAGGGCTGCGGCAACCCTGTCCCAGGGCAGCAGGAAGAGAGAAATAGCGGCCCGTACCGTCTTTTTGGGGTCCACCACCTGGCTGATCCTCAGATCCATGGCAAGAGAACAGAGGATAAGGGAGTCCTCGAAGGAGAGCCCCAGGCTCTTCATCACCAGGCTCACCATGGCTTCGCTTGCCGACTCGGCCGCCAGGTCGAGGGAGTCCTCCGAGACCACTATCATAAGTTCGTCTTCGGTCACCACCATGGGCCGGCCGAAGGGGGCATTTTTAATCAGCCCGGTGGTCACGGTCACTTTCGCCGGAACCTCCGCCCCTGAACACCCTACTTCGCCGTCCCCCATGGCGGCGTGGCAGTCCCCAAGGGCAAGCATGGCCCCCTCTGCGTTCACGGGAAACCAGACGGTGGACCCCTTCTTTATGTCCTTCGTGTCCATGTTTCCGCCGTGGGCGCCGGGAGTCCCCGTGGATACTCCCTCCCCTGCCGGGGCCACGCCTATTACCCCCACCATGGGCTTCAGGGGAAGGGTAAACCCTGCGAAGGAGCAGGTACCCGCGGCCGTATCGGTTTCAATCAGCCTGGTGGCCGGGGCGGCGACTTTATCGGGGATGACTCCGGCCCCCGGCACGAGGACGGCAAAGGCCCGTTCGGCAACCTCAATATCTTCAATTTTAACCCCCAGGAGGTCCCCCTTTTCGGCGCCCTTGATGGCCACGGGGCCGGTAGCCGGGTTGACGTAATCAAAATCGATCCCGGTGCACACGTCCTCTTCCGAGGATATCTGCCCCGAGAAGCAATCATGGGTTTCAAATAAAATCCTCTCTCCGGGGGCGGCCTCCAGGACGGGGTTCATAAGGGGGGAAAATTCAAAAATGCGGTTCTCCGATTTTACTATCTTCATAATGCCATTCCTCCTCATAGTGTGCGTCGATGCAGGCCGGCTGAATAAGCAGCCCGCCTGCAGGACATTTTTAACTGCCTTCGCTCCCATTCTACCAGTAGCCGGCACAAATTATCACTATTTATTAAAAATGGACTCCTATTCAGGAGAAGAGCGTTCGCAAAATTAGGCCAAGTGATTGCGCCCCCGCCTGTTTCGTGCTAATCTTTTTATCATCACGGCACCAGGTTAAAAGATCAACCCGAAAAGAGTTTTTTCGTTTTTCAAAACAACAGAAAGGGGACGGAACCAATGAGACTCAGACTCCAGGGAAAGATCATCGTTCTTGTGCTCGCAGTTGTCCTGGTAGTTTTTATTGCCATCATCGGAGCCACCATGACGCTAAACCGGTCCGAAAGCATGAAGCAGGCGGAGGAGCTCTCCATCAGCATGGCCGGGGAGTACGCCAACATGATTGCCGGGGACCTGGAAAAAGGAATGAATACGGCAAGGACCGTGGCCTTCGCCCTGGAGGGCATGGTTGAAAACGGAACGCCCGACAGAGGCCTGGCAAACTCCATGCTGGCTTCGATAATAAGGCAAAACCCGGAGTTGACCGCCGTATGGACCTGCTGGGAGCCCGACGCCTTCGACGGAAAGGACGGGGAATTTGCGGGGAAAGACCTTCACGACGCAACGGGGCGTTTTATCCCCTACTGGTTCAGAAAAGACGGCAAGGTCTATTCCGAAGCGCTGGTCGACTACGACAAGCCCGGGGACGGCGACTACTACCTCCTGGCAAAAAATTCAGGCAAAGAGACCATGATGGAGCCCTTCGCCTACGACGTGGGCGGCATAAAGACCCTCATGACCACCATGACCGTCCCCATTAAGATCGGCGGCAAAGTCGCGGGTACCGCCGGGGTGGATATAGGCCTTGAAAAGATCAACGATATTACCAAAAAGGTCAGCCTCTATGAGACGGGGTTCGGCAGGCTCATGTCCAATACAGGCATCGTAGCCGGTCACAAGGACGAGTCCAGGGTAGGCTCCCTTGCCGGAGAGATAGGCGAACGGGGCGGGGACGAGATGCTCAGGCGGATTCAGGCAGGGGAATCATGGACTGACGAGGCTTGGTCTGCAGCTCTAAAAAAGACCACTTATAAAAGCTACTCGCCCGTCCATGTAGGAGAAACAGCGCCCTGGAGCTTCAGCACAGTAATCCAGGAGGATGAGATTTTGGCCTCATCCAACAGGGTTTTAAAAATAACGGCCCTTATCTCCGCCCTTGGGGCTCTACTTATCGCCGCCTCGGTATGGCTGATCGCCCGCAGCGTGGTAAGGCCGGTGAAAACCGTGGCGGGCCTGGCCGACAGGGCAAGGCAGGGAGACCTCACCATCACCAGGGAAGAATTTAATATAAAGTCCAGGGACGAGCTCGGCGAAATGGCCGATTCCCTGGCCGCCATGATTGAGGCCCAGGCGGACACGGTGGCGGGCATCCAGGCCCTGGCAAATACCGTATCCTCCACTGCCGAAGGCCTTGCCGCCCTCTCCCAGGAGGCTAACGCCTCCATGGAGGAAGTTAGAAGCCACCTGAGCGAAGCGGCGGGGCTTTCAGAATCCAACGCCGCGTCCATCGAGGAAGGGACTGCTGGCGTGGAGGAGGTGGCAAGCGGCGCCCAGGCCATGGCAAAGGCGGCCATGGAGGGGGCCGCCGCAGGG
>JAAYQT010000046.1 GCA_012519165.1 Synergistaceae bacterium | reverse complement strand
TCAACGACCATGCCGTAGAGATGCTCGCCGGAAGGGGCATAGACGGGGAGCGGATAACCGCCGCAGAAAACCCATTTGCAGAAAATGTCCCGCCCGTCGACCTTCCCCGGGCGGCAGGGAGGCCCCTAATCTGCGTGGTGGACAGCTACGAAGCGTCGCCCCAATTTTTGGCGGGGCTTCGGAGCGCGTGTAAAACCGTGCTTATCGACGACTGCCGACCCCGCCCGGTGGAGCGGGAGTGCGATATTCTGCTCAACTACAACCTTAACGCCTCATCCCTTGGGTATGAATCGGGTCATGCCGGGCTCCTCCTGGGGCCCGGGTACGCCCTGCTGCGGAAGAGTTTTTGGGAGCTCGCCGCCGGCGAAGGGAATACCGTCCTCATAATTCCCGGCGCAAGCGACTTGTTGAATACTGGAAGGCAGTTTACGGACTGGTGGAAGGCCGACTGGCCGAAGGCCGAAATCGTTCTTGGCCCGCTGGTATCGCCGTCCCTTGCGGAAGAAATAGCGGCGCGGTCCCGTAAGTTAAAAAACTTTTCCGCAGTCCGCGACCCCGCCGACCTTCCTGAGCGTTTGGCGAAATCAAGGGCAGTGATATGCACCTCCAGCGTCACATCCTATGAGGCGCTCTCCCTCCGCAAGCCTCTGGCCGTCTTCCAGACGGCGGACAATCAGCTGGAAATCGGCCGGGAGATAGAAAAAAGAGGCCTCGGGGTTAACCTTGGCCCCTGGGGCCGGTGGGGCGTCCCTGAACTTAGGGGTTTTCTTGAAAACCTACCGCCCCCGCCGAAACAGGCGGTAAACCCCGGGGGCGCCCTTAAGGCAGCCGAAGAGCTGCTTAAACGCGCCCGGTAAAATCTGCTCCCATTTTGGGCAGCCAATCCGTCAAATCCCTTACATATCCGTCTGACCCGCGCTTAACGTCAACCTGGGCGGTTAACATTCCCCAATGGAAAAAATTTTCACGGACAACGGACTGCCCGCCAAAAAACGGGCGGTTATAGGGTAAAATAGTACCTGCGGCTAGCCGTTACAGCTCCGGCAAATCCCCTTGACACCGCTAAATCCTCTGTTACTATTACATGGTCGTTGATGGGGTGTAGCCAAGAGGCAAGGCAGCGGACTTTGGATCCGCCATCGCTGGTTCGAATCCAGCCACCCCAGCCAGATTATCGTTTTAAAGGGGTCCGGTAGCGGCTCCCTTTTTTGTCGTGTCAAAATTCACGAATAAAGGTGTTGATACTCTTGTCAGGCTCTGCAGGAGTCACAGGGGCCCTGGTTCTCGCGGCGGGGAAGGGGACCAGGATGAAGAGCGATCTTCCCAAGGTTTTGCTGCCCATACTGGACCAGCCGGTTTTGTACTATGCCCTCCGGGCCCTTGAAAAGCTGGCGGTGGAGGGCGCAGTTCACGATACGGCGGTGGTGGTGGGGCACAGGGGCGAGCTCGCCAGGGACTATTTGGCCGCCGAGTGGCCGGGCGTTATCCCTATATGGCAGCATGAGCAGCTGGGCACGGGCCACGCGGTCCAGATTGCCAGGGAGTGGTGGGAGGGGTTCGACCACCTGTTTGTCCTCCCCGGGGACGTGCCCATGCTCACCGGCGCCACCCTCGCAAGGCTCGCTGAGGATCATAAAAAAGAGGGCGCCGACTGCTCCTTCATCAGCTTTGAGGCGGCAAACCCCCACGGTTACGGCCGGGTGGTCCATTCCGGCGGCGGCGTCTCCATCGTGGAGGAAAAAGACGCCACCGAGGAAGAACGCCTCCTCTCCGAGGTTAACAGCGGCGTCTATATCTTTAAAGTTTCCTCCCTTCTTCCCCATATATACAGGCTCAGCAGCGAAAACGCCCAGGGCGAGTTCTACCTTCCCGACATCATTAAGATGATGGGCCGGGAGGGCATGTCAGTCCGGGCGGTGGCCGAAGGCCGGGAGGACGAGTTCAGGGGGATTAACACCCCCGCCCAGCTTGCGGAGGCGGTAGCCCTTATAAAACAAAACATTGTGGAGGGGATGCTTGCGGGGGGCGTGCGTATGGCCGACCCGTCGTCCGTCTGGATAGGCCCCGGCGTCGCCATCGAACAGGACGTCCACCTGGAGCCCTTCGTCCAGATCTGGGGTTCCACCTCCATCGGCGCGGGCAGCCGGATAGGCCCCTTTTCCGTCCTCAGGAATATGACCATAGGGCGGGGGGTGGACGTGGCAAGCCACGCCGTCCTCAGCGACAGCGCCCTGGGCGAAGGGGCAAAGGCGGGGCCCTTCATAGTGGTCCGGGACGGGGCGGAGTTCGCGCCTCACTCCTACGGGGGCAAGTTTGTTGAGGTTAAAAAGTCCGAAATAGGCAAAAGAAGCAAGGTTCCCCACCTGGCATACATAGGCGACTCCACCCTGGGGGAGGACGTCAATATCGGGGCGGGGACCATCACCTGCAACTTCGACGGGGTGAACAAGAACAGGACGGTCATAGGGGACCGTTGCTTCATAGGAAGCGACACCATGCTGGTGGCGCCGGTTGTCCTGGGCAGCGACGCGGCCACTGCGGCCGGTTCGACGGTCACCCAGGACGTGCCCGAAGGCGCCCTGGCGGTGGGCCGGGCCAGACAGCGCAATATCGAGGGCTGGTCCGGACGGAGGAAAAAAACAGGCAGTGGGGAAGGGGGCCGCAATGATGGTTAGCAACAGGGGCGAGCTCAAGATTTTATCCGGTACGGCTCACCCGTCCTTTGCGCAGAGAATTTGCAGCGAGCTTGGAATTGAGATGTCCCGGTCGAAGCACTACCGGTTTTCCGACGGCGAAATAGGCCTGTCCATTGACGAGAGCGTCCGGGGGGCGGACGTGTTCCTTATTCAGCCCACCTGCAACCCCGTCAATGAAAATCTGATGGAGCTCTTCATCATGCTGGACGCCCTTAAAAGGGCCTCGGCTTACCGGATAAACGTGGTCATCCCCTACTTCGGCTACGCCAGGCAGGATAGAAAGAGCAAGCCCCGGGACCCCATCTCGGCCAAGCTCATGGCGAACCTGCTCACCGAGGCGGGAGCGGACAGGGTAATAACCGCCGACCTCCACGCCGGCCAGATCCAGGGCTTCTTTGACATCCCGGTGGACCACCTCACGGGCATGCCCCTGCTGGCCAGTTATTTCAAGGAGAACGTGGCCCCCGGCCTATCAGCGCCCCTGGTGGTGGTGGCCCCCGACGTGGGGGGAATGGTCAGGGCCAGGAAGTTTGCGGGGCACCTGAAAGCGGATCTGGCAGTGGTAGACAAGAGGCGGTCCCACGAGGCGGCAAACTTTTGCGAAGTAATGGACGTCATCGGCGACGTGGAGGGCAAGACGGTGGTCATGGTTGACGACATAATAGACACTGCGGGCACCATCTGCAACGCCGCAGCCCTTATTAAGGAGAGAGGGGCGGTAAAAGTCTTTGCCTGCGCCACCCACGGAGTGCTCTCGGGGCCTGCGCTGGAGCGTCTTGAAAGTTCCGGGATAAGCGAGGTTATATTAACCGACACTATCCCATTGCCTGAGAGCAAAAAATCGGCTAAAATCGTTCAATTGTCTATAGCTCCCCTTTTCGCGGAGGCCATTCTGAGGGTCCACAGCGACCGCTCGGTCAGCAGGCTTTTTGACTGACGGCCTTTGCGGCGGGGATCGTAATTCAGGGAGGATGTGTCAGGTATGTCGGAAATTTTGAAAGTTGTTCTTGAAGCCAGGGAAGAAAAAGGTAAACAGGCCTGCAAAAAACTTCGGCCTGCGGGGTATACCCCCTGCGTTCTGTACGGGCCGGGCTACCGGGAGACGGTCCCGGGCAAGGTTAAGACCTCGGCCATAGCCAAGGTTGCGGCGTCCGGCCGCTGGGAGACCACCACCATGATGATGACCCTCCCTAACGGCGCCGAGGAGATGGCAATCATGAGGGAGATCCAGAAAGACCCCATCACCGATAAAATTCTCCACATCGACTTTCTCCAGCTGGTCAAGGGCCACAGGATCACCGTCAACGTCCCCGTGGAGCTGGTCGGGCGGGATGAGTGCGCCGGCGTCAAGCTGGGCGGCATTATCGACCACCTCTACCGGGAAATCTCCATAGAGGTGCTCCCCAGCCAGATTCCCAACTCCATTGAAGTGGACGTCAGCGCCCTGGGCCTCGGCGAGCAGATCCAGGTTAAGGACCTTCCCGTGCCTGAAGGCGCGCAGATGCTTACCAGCGAAGATGAAGTAGTAGTCGCGGTAATCATCCCGAGGGGCGTCTCCGAGGAGGAAGAGGCCGGGGAGGCGGGCGACGCCGAGGTAGAGGTAGTAGCCAAGGGCAAGGCAAAGGACGAAGGCGAGGAGTAGCCCCGTTTGAAGATAATCGCCGGGTTGGGGAACCCCGGACCGGAGTACGTCTTTTCAAGACACAACGCGGGCTGGCTTGCGGCGGACCGGATGGCGGACCTCTGGTCGTGCGGGGCGCCAAAGATGCAGTTTTCATCCATGGCATGGACCCACTATCTGGGCGGCGAGAAAATAATCCTGCTAAAGCCCCTTACCTACATGAACCTCAGCGGCAGGGCCGTGGGGGAGGCGGTAAGATACTTTTCCCTCTCCTGGGAGGACGACGTGCTAATAATCTACGACGACGTCTCCCTCCCCTTCGGCAGGCTCAGGCTCCGTAAAAAAGGCTCCGCAGGGGGGCATAAGGGAATGGCATCGGTAATAGCCGCCGCCGGTACGGCGGAGGTATGCAGGCTTAGAATCGGCGTGGGCGCGGCCCCCGAACAGAGGGGGATGGTCTCCTGGGTTTTAGGAAACTTTGCCCCGGAGGAGCGGTCAGGCCTTCCCGACCTTCTGGACGGCGTCGCGAAGGGCGCGGAACTGTGGAGCTCCGAGGGCGCCGAAAGGGCCATGAATGTAATTAACGGCAGCTAGCGAGGGGCGGGCGGATAATACGCCGGCCCCTTGTCAAACATGGAGAACGGAATGAAAAAAATCTCCGCCCCGGGGCGGAACAGAATCTGGAATCTTGATGAAAGCTTTTGGACAGGAGGCGCCGCCCTTCACTTTACTCCGGACGGCGCGGCTAGGTGCTGGATTTGCAGAAATCCGCCGGCTCCGGCCCTCCTGGTCTTTCCCGATAAAAAACAGGCGGAGGCCTTCTGCTCCGACTGGGAAGTCCTCTTTCCCGGCGAGGCCGTAAGCCTCCTTCACGAAATTCCCCTCACCCCTCGCGGAGTCCGGGACAAGGCCATGCCCGTCCAGCGGGGGGAGACTTTGGCCCGGTGGCGGGCGGAAGGGGGCATCCTGGCCGCAAGCAGCGGCGCCCTTCTCGGCCCTGCGGGCAGGGGGGGCGGTGAAATCCGTATTGCCGCAGGCGGGGAATACTCCAGGGAACAGCTTTTGGACTGGCTTGTCCACGCCGGATACGAGCGGTCGGACATAGTCTGGGCGCCTGGGCAGTTTATCTTCAGGGGCTACATCCTGGACGTTTTCGACCCTGCCTACGCCCACCCCTTAAGGTTCGAGTTCTTTGACGAAACGGTGGAGAGCGTCCGGAGCTTCTCCCCCCGGACCCAGACAAGCGTGGGCCTGCTGGACGAGGTAGCAGTCCATTCCCTCAGCGATTCGAAAGATCAGACATTTTTCGACCTCTACCCTGAGGACGCCGTCTCCGTTCACTTCGACCCGGTAAGGGCCTCCGCCTCCGCAGACTCCTACGCCATGCTCTGGCGGGACGTCCTGGGCGAAGAGGCGGGCCTGAACCCCCTTCCCGAATGGGACGACGTCATCCTTAAACTTGCCTCCCGCCCCCGGTTGAGGATCACTCCCTCGGCATCCTTTTCAAAAAAAGGCGTTTCAGTGGAGGATATAGCCCCATTCCGGGGAAATATGGAAAAATTCCGCTACGCATGCAGCCTGTGGCAGGACGAAGGTTACTCCGTGTTTCTTGCCACCGCCAACCCCAGAATTCTGGCCTTCGGCGAGGAGGCCCATGTACTGCCTGCAGGCGGCCCCCTGTCGGCCGGGTTCATTGACGCCGACGCCAGGGTGGCCTACATCTCCGACCTGGAGCTTGCGGGCATATCCGAGCGGCCTTCGGGCGGGGATATTATGTCCGCCCCGCCGGGGGAGTGGGGAGAGCGGCTTTCCGAGGGGCAACTGATGATCCACGAGGACTACGGCCTCTGCGTCTTCAGGGGCTCCGAGGAGGTAGTGGCCGGGGGCGAGGCGGTGGACAGCCTCATTCTGGAGTTCGCAGGAGGCGGGAGGCTTTTTGTGCCCGTGCTTATGCTGCACAAACTCACCCCTCT
>JAAYQT010000045.1 GCA_012519165.1 Synergistaceae bacterium | reverse complement strand
AGCCGACGTTAAGGCACACTCCCCCCAGGGGACCTTTGTTGACAAGGGTTACCTCGCCGCCGAGCTGGGCGGCCCTGATTGCCGCCACGTACCCGCCGGGGCCGCCGCCGATTACCGCCGCCCGCATGGGGCGAGCGCCGAAAGATGCCGGAGCCATTATCTCAATCCTCCCGTTTGTCAAAAAAGGCCGGCGAGTACGCTCCTCACCGGCCCGGAAAAGGTTTTTCTACAGCAGCAGGAGCCAGGGGTTTTCTACCAGCTCCCGGATTCTGGCCAGGAATTTGGCCGCCTCCGCCCCGTCCAGGATCCTGTGGTCCGCTACAAGGGTGATGGTGGACATGGGGCGAACCGTAACCACGCCGTCCCTTGCCACGGGCCTGTCCTCCACTGAGCCCAGGCCCAGGATGCAGGCCTCCGGCGGGTTCACGATGGGTACGAAACTCTTGGTCCCGAACATGCCCAGGTTTGTTATGGTGAAGGTGCCCCCCTGCATGTCCTCCAGGGAGAGCCGCCCGCTTCTTGCGGCGTCCACAAGCCGCTCCGTCTCCTCCGCCACCTGGAGGAGGGACTTTGCCTGGACAGCCTTAACGTTGGGCACAAGCAGGCCGCCGTCCACTGCCACGGCAAGGCCCATGTTAACGTTGCCGTGGACCAGTATCTCATCCTCTCCGAAGGAGGAGTTCGCCAGGGGGACGTCCCTTATGGCTGCGGCGCAGATTTTCATCAAAATATGGTTGTAGGTGATCTTTACGCCCAGCTTCTCCCCTTCAGCCCTTACCTTAGCCCTGAACCCGGCGAGGGCGGTAAAGTCGGCGTCGATCTCGTAGGAGGCGGTCGGGATGGTTGCCTTGCTTAGGCTCATCCTCTCGGCAATGACCCGCCTCATGGGGGTGAGGGGTATGGATGTATCCCCGGATGTGGCGACGGCGAAGGATGCCGCCCGGAGCACGTCCGCCTTCATTACCCTGCCCTGCGCGCTCACTGAAGCCAGGTCCACGCCAAGGTCAAGAGCGGCCCTTGCCGCCGCCGGGCTGGCCTTTACCCTGCCCGCCGAAGAGGCGTATGCCTCCACGTCCTTTTTAACAATCCTGCCCCCCGGGCCGGACCCCTGCACCAGGGCAAGGTCTGCGCCCATCTCTCTGGCCGTCTTTCTGGCCAGGGGGGTGGCCCGGACTCCTGCCGGGGCGGGCGCGGGGGCTGCGGCAGTTTTTTCGCCCGCCGCAGGGGCGAGGGCGGCCTTCACCTCCGCGGGAGCAGCAGCGGCGGACGGGGCCTCCACTGTCTCGCCGGCGGCGCCGATGTAGGCCAGGACCTCCCCCACGGGCACGTCTTTCCCCTCGGGGACCACTATTTTGATAAGAACCCCTTCGCCGGGGGATTCCACGTCGAAGGTGAGCTTGTCCGTGGCCACGGTCATAAGGATTTCTCCCCTGGCCACGGAGTCCCCTTCCTTTTTGTTCCAGCGGGAGACCGACCCCGCGTTCATCGTAAGCCCGAGCTTGGGCATTGTTACCAGAGTTGCCATTTATGAAACCTCCTTGTGGAGAGTGAACGCCCCGCCCCTGTGCCGGGAGGGGCGCCGAATTACTGCATCATCCCCATGAGCCTCGGGAGGAAGAGGGCGATGTCGGGGAAGGCCGTGATGATGGCCAGGGCTATCACCGAGGCGATGAGCATGACAATGGACTCTTTGCTTATCTGCTCCATGGTGAGGCCGCTTATCCTTGCGCCGACGAAGAGGTTGACCGCCACCGGCGGGGTCACCTGGCCTATGGCCATGTTCACGGTCATCATAACGCCGAACCAGATGGGGTCCCAGCCGAAGGCCGCAATTATGGGCGCCAGGATGGGCAGGAAGACGTAGGCTATGGAGATGGCGTCAAGAAGCATTCCCGCAAAGAGCAATATTACGTTGATCATCAGAAGGATGACTACGGGATTGTCGGAGATCTTGAGCAGGACCGCCGCCACCTTGTCGATGAGCCCCACGGT
>JAAYQT010000044.1 GCA_012519165.1 Synergistaceae bacterium | reverse complement strand
CGGAAAAAATTATTGAAAACTACAGCCAGGAGCGGGTGGACCGCATGTGCCGGGCCGTGGCCTGGGCTGTGGGCAACCCCAGGGATTTTGACAGGATTTGCAAGATGGGGGTGGAGGAGAGCGGCGCGGGGGACTGGAACGGCCGCTACGGCAAGAGGCACAAGATTTTGGGAGTTCTCCGGGACGCCCTCCGTCAGAAGAGCGTGGGCGCCATCGAGGTTAACAGGGAGAAGGGCCTGGTGCGGTACGGCAAGCCCGCGGGCCTTATAACCTCCCTCATCCCCATGACGAACCCGGAGCTTACCCCCACGGTGACGGCCATCTACGCCCTGAAGGCCCGTGACGTGGTGATATTTTCGCCCCACCCGAGGACTAAAAAGACCACCTTCGAGGTGGTGGAGCTCATGAGATCGGCCCTCCGCTCCATCGGCGAGCCGGAGGACTTCCTCCAGTGCCTTACGGAGGTCAACATGGCCATAGTGGAGCAGCTTATGACCATGGGCGACCTGGTGATGGCCACGGGAGGCCTCGCCATGAGCAGGGCGGCCCACAGCTCCGGCAAGCCCGCCTACTGCAGCGGCGCCGGCAACGCCACCATGATCTTCGACGAGACTACCGACATTGAAATAGCCGCCCGAAACACCCGCATAAGCAAGACCTCCGACTTCGGCTCCGGCTGTTCCGCCGACGGAAATCTCATAATCTACGGCGGAATTTACGACGCCATGGTGGCCCAGCTCCAGAAGGAGGGAGGCTACCTCGCCAGCGACGAGGAACGGGAGAAGCTCAAAAAGGCCATGTGGGACGACGAGGGCCACAGGATTGTGGATACGGTGGCGGTGGCCCCCCAGGTTCTGTGCAGGGCTGCGGGTTTTGAGATACCTGCGGACAGAAAGTTCGTCATGGTGGTGGGGGACGGCATCGGCAGGGAGCACAAGTTCTCCGGGGAGAAACTCACCACCCTGCTGGCCCTCTACCGGTACGAGGGTGATTTTGAAAACGCCCTTAAAATGATGGACGAAATCTACAAGGTAGGAGGCAGGGGGCACTCCTGCGGCATCTACAGCCACAACGACGCCCACATAGAGGCGCTGGCGCTGCGGGCCCCCGTCACCAGGATCATGGTCCGGCAGCCCCAGTCCAAGGCCAACGCCGGGAGCGCCGACAACGGCATGCCTATGACCTCCAGTATGGGGTGCGGAACCTGGGGGGGCAACCAGGTTTCGGAGAACATTGCCCTTAAGCACTATATGAACAGCACCTGGGTGGCAAGGCCCATCCTCACCGACGCTCCGTCGGAGGAAATCCTGTTCGGAGAGTTTTATGACCCTACCGTAACCCGGGAAGGTTAAACAAAAAAACCAGGAGGAAAGAAGATGAAGAAAAGAGCAGCAATTCTGGTAAGCGTACTGTTGGTTTTGAGCATCGCCGGCGCCGCCATGGCGGCCTACCCCGAGAAGAGCATCCAGGGCCTGATCCAGTGGGGCGCAGGCGGCGGCACCGACAACTTTGCCCGCGCGGTAACCCCCCTGGTGGAGAAGATTCTCGGCCAGACCATAATCCTGCAGAACAGGCCCGGGGCTTCAGGCGCAGTGGCCACCACCATGGTGGTGAACGGGGCCGCGGACGGGTACACCCTCCTCTACGGCGCGGAGAACCCGGCCAACTACAGGGTGCTCGACCTCTCCCCCCTGAGCTTCCACGACCTTGACCCGGTGGTTATTGCCGTGGAGGGCGCGGTAGTAATCTGTGCAAACCCTGAAACCCCCTACAACACCATGGATGAGTTTGTGGAGGCGGCAAAGGGCGAAAAGAAGATCCGCATGGCAACGTCGGGCGTGGGGGGCCTTCCCTACGTTGCAGGCGCCATGATGAAGAATATCCACGGAACGGAGTTCAACTACATCCAGTTTGACGGCGACGGCCCCGGCGCAACGGCGGTCATGGGCGGCCACGCGGACGTGATGCCCCTGGCCCTTTCCACGTCGGTGGAGTACATCAAGGCCGGAAGGCTGAAGGGGCTTGCAGTTCTTACCACCAAGAGGGTTCCCCAGCTCCCGGACGTGCCCGCCATAACCGAAATCTACCCCGAGTACGCCCAGTACCTCCCCTGGGGCCCCTTCTACGGTGTATTCGCCAAGAAGGGTACCCCTGCCGACGTTTTGGCCACCCTCAGCGACGCTTTCACGAAGGCCATGGAGGACGAGCGGTTTGAGGAGTTCGTTAAGAATTCCGGCGGATTTAAGAACGGCGCCACCGGTACGGAAGCGGTGAGCTACCTGGAAAAGTTCGAGTCCACCGCCAGCTGGCTTATCTACAATGCAGGCGGCGCAAAGAAATCTCCCGCAGAGTTTAATATCCCCGAGCCCAAGTAAAGCATATTTGAAACGCCGGGGGGGCCTCAAGCGTCCCCCCGGTTTCATGAATCGGACTACCGGCAGTTGGAAGGAAGTGAACTATCAGAGATGAGCGATTTAAGCAGTTCTTTGCCGGAAGCCCCGGAAGCCGCTCCTGCGGTAAAGGATCTTTCGGTGTTTGTGCCGGAGGCCCACAGGAGGCCCGGCGAGCTTGGCGCGGCCGCCCTCGGATTTCTGCTGGGCGCCCTGGGCTATTACTTCGCCCTGGATATGACCAGCGGCGAATATTCATCCCCGTCGGTCTTCCCCAAGTTCGCCTCGGCGCTTATTATGGCGTGCACGGGAGTTATTCTTCTCCGCGGCTTAAAAAAGGATAAACAAAAGGACGGCCCCGGCCTGGCGGCGTTCCTGCTGCCCATGGACGTAGTAGTAGTGCTTATCCTGCTTGTGGCTTACTGCGTGGCTTTGCCCTGGCTGCGGTTCGTGCCGTCTTCCTTTCTTTTCATGGTGATCGGGATGGTCTATCTCCAGAGGGGTAAGAATATTGTGAGGGCGGTTTTAATTTCGGCAGCCTCCCTGGCGGTCCTCGTGGCGATTTTCCGTTACCTCTTCATGGTAATTCTGCCCTAGGAGGACCAGGACATGGAACAGAGCTTTCAGTATTTCCTAATTCCCTTTTTAAGCTGGGAGATGATGCTTCTCATCTGGGCAGGCGTTTTCGCAGGCATCTGGGTGGGGGCCATACCGGGACTGTCGGTTACCATGGCGGCGTCCCTGCTCATCTCCTTCACCTTTTCATGGGACCTGAACCACGCCCTGGCCCTTATCTGCGGCGTTTTTGTCGGCGGCGTGTACGGAGGGTCCATCACGGCAATCCTGCTTAATATTCCGGGCGCCCCTGCGGCCATAGCAACCGGCATCGAGGGCTACCCCCTGGCCCAGCTGGGGGAGGCGGGCAAGGCCATCGGCCTCTGCACCACCGTCTCGGTGTTCGCCAGCTTTGTGGGTATTCTTGCCCTGTCAGTGGCGGCCCCGGTTATTGCCAACTTCTCCCTCAAGTTTTCCCCCAGGGACTTCTTTCTGCTGGCGGTCATGGGCATTCTGCTGATCGGCAGCATCGGGGGAGGGGACCCGGTCAAGGGCGTGGCGGCGGGAGCTGTGGGCGTGCTGCTCAGCATGGTGGGCATGGACCCGTCCACGGGGGAGCTTCGTTACACCTTCGGCAACATCCACCTCATGGCGGGTATAAGCTTTGTCACGGCCATGATAGGGCTCTTCGGCGTGTCGGAGGCCCTTACCCAGTTCAGGAACGCGGGCAAAAAGTCGCCCAAGCAGAACCTGGACAGGATCATTCCCAGTTGGGCCACTTTCGTAAAGTACCTGCCCCTGTCCATCCGGTCGTCCCTTCTCGGGGTGTTCATCGGCGCCCTCCCCGGAACGGGGGGCGACGTGGCGGCCCTGCTGGCCTACGACCAGGCCAAGCGCACGGTCCGCAACCCCTCCCGCCCCTTCGGCACGGGAGCTTACGAGGGCATAGTAGCGCCGGAGACGGCCAACAAGGGGGCCATTGGCGGGGCCTTCATCCCCATGCTGACGCTCGGGATCCCCGGCGACGCCGTTACCGCCATCATCATAGGCGCCCTCTACATTCACGGCCTTAAGCCCGGACCCATGCTTATGATCGAGACGCCCCACCTCTTCTGGATGATCGTGAGCTGCCTGTCCATCGCAAGCGTGGCCCTCATGGTTCTGGGTCTGGTGAGCGTAAAGCCCTTTGCAAAGATTATCGAGATCCCCAAGGAGATCATCATGCCGGTGGTTATAATCCTTTCGGTCATAGGGACCTACGCCATCCAGAACAGCGTGGTGGACATCTTCTACATGATCGGCTTCGGCATTTTGGGGTATTTCATGAGACTCTACGGCTACGCCACGGGGCCCATGGTACTGGGGCTCATCCTGGGTCCCATGCTGGACGCCAACTACCGGCGGGCCATGCAGGGGGCGGAAAATCAGCTCCTGCCCTTCCTTGAGGGTTTTGTTACCAACCCCATAAGCCTGTTTCTGACCCTGTCCATTGTATTCCTCGTTTTCTCCCAGACCAAGGTCTACCGGAGATGGCGGGGATTCGAGTAAGAGCGGTAAATTATATTAGCGGAAAATAATTTTAAGGAGGAATGTTTCATGAGAAAATTTGCAGTTGCGCTGTGTTTGATAGTGGTTTTGGCAGGAGCCGCATGGGCGGCCTACCCTGAGAAGAACATCCAGGGCTATGTCATGTGGGGCGCGGGCGGGGCGCTGGACAACGTGTCCCGGGCCATTGCCCCCATCGCCCAGGAGCACCTGGGCAAGACCATAATCCTGCAGAACCGTACAGGCGCCACAGGGGCAATCGCCACCACCTTTGTGGCCAATCAGCCCGCCGACGGCTACAGCATTCTCTTCGGCGCGGAGAACCCCAACCTCTACAAGGTGACGGACCTCTCCAAGATCGACTACGACGATTTCGAGCCCGCCTTCCTCATGATGGCCAACGTGGGCGTGGTAGTAGTTGCAAAGGACTCCCCCTACAAATCCTACAAGGACCTCATCGAAGCTGCAGCCTCCGGCAAGAGCATTACCATGGGTTCCACAGGCCCCGGAGGGCTTCCCTACGTGGCGGCTACCATGATTGAAAAAATCCACGGCGTAAAGTTCAACAAGATGCAGTTCGACGGCGAAGGCCCCTGCATTACAGCCCTCATGGGCGGCCATATCGACGCGGTGCCGGTGGGCCTTTTGGCCGCTGCAAGCTTTATCCAGTCCGGCTCCATCAGCGGCCTGGCAATGATCTCTTCCGACAGGGTGGACAGCGTTCCCGAAGTGCCCGCAGTGACTGAAGTTTACGAGGAGTACGCCCCCTACCTGCCCTGGGGCGCCTTCTTCGGCGCCTTTGTCAAGAAAGGCACCCCTGCCGACGTTATCTCGGTTCTTACCGGGGCCTTCGAAAAAGCTTTTAAGGACCCCAGGTTCGAGGAGTTCGCAAAGACCATGGGCGGGGTAAAGCTGGGCATTGCGGGTGAAGAGGCCAAAAAATACATTGCCCAGAACAAGTCGGTGGCCGCATGGCTTCTCTACGACGCGGGCGGGGCCAAGTTCTCCCCTGAGGAGTTTGGCATTCCCAGGCCGGAGGGCAAGTAGGGCGGAAGGGAGAGATTGATATGAAGTTCAAATTTTCCCTGGCCCAGCTGACAGTTATGAACACCTCCCCGCCGGAGATCGCCGCCATGGCGGCCGACTGCGGGTACGACTACGTCAGCATGAGGCAGATCTACATGGGGCTGCCCGGCGAGCCGGACTACGACCTGTCAAAGAACAAGGCCATGATGAAGGAGACCAGGCAGGTCCTTAAAGACAAAGGGATTAAGCTGCTGGATATAGAGCTGGCCCGGGTCTTTGACGGAATGGACGTCAGGAACTACGAGCCCGCCATGGAGACGGCGGCGGAGCTCGGGGGTACCAGGGTGCTAAGCAGCATCTGGACCCCGGAGAGGGGCTACTACCTGGAGAAGTTTGCCGAAATCTGCGACCTGGCAAAGCAGTACAACCTCACGGTGGAGCTTGAATACGTACCCATTGCCGCAGTGAACACCCTGGCCGCCACAGTGGACGTCCTTAAGACGGTGAACAGGGATAACGCCGGGATAATGATCGACGTACACCACTTCCACAGGGCCCGGGACGACGTTAAGGAGCTTGAAAAGGTCCCTGCAGAGTGGTTCCGGTTCGGCCACATCTGTGACGCCCCGGCGGAGATTCCCTCCGACAGGGACGAAATGACCAGGATTCTGCGGGAAGAGCGGTCCTACGTGGGGGAGGGGGGCATTGACGTGGCCTCAATCCTGAACGCCATGCCCCCGGTGCCTTACTCCATTGAGCTTCCCAACCTCAAAAAGGTGGCTGAGTACGGCTACAAGGAGCACGCCAGGCGGTGCCTCCAGACGGCGAAAGCCTACTGCGAGGCGCATGTAACCGGAAGAAAGGCCTGACTCCAATAAAAAATACCCCGTCCGTCAGGACGGGGTATTTTTATCGGTATTACAGTCAGAGACTGAAGGCCAGAAGGAACCTTACTGTCACCCCGGCGGCCAGGGCCGAGACTATCATTATTCCCAGGGAGGCGGCCATGCGCCTGCCCCCCAGCTCCCTCCACAGCACAATAAATGTGGCGATGCAGGGGAATGTCATGGCCAGGGCCACAGTAGCCACCACCAGCTGGGAAGGGGAAAGGCCGAGGGAGGCTAACATACCCATGGCTACGTCCTTTCGCAGAATTCCCAGGAGGATGGGGGCGGCGGCCTCGGCGGGAAGGCCGAGCAGGCCGGAAAAAACAGGGGCGAGCAGCCGCGACAGGAAGGCGGTTATTCCCAGGGCGTCCAGGGCGCTTACGAAGATAATGCCGAAAAGCACCAGGGGTACGGCCTCCATGAAGAATCCCTTTATTCGCATCCACAACTTCAGGCCCATGGCGGAGAGAGCGGGCATCCTGTAGGGGGGGATCTCCACAATGAGCTCGGGACTGAAGCCCGGCAGCAGGGAGTGAAGGATCCTTCCCAGGATAAGCCAGGCCCCCAGAAGCGTTCCGTAGACCACTGCCACCCATTTCATGCCAAGGTCGCCCACGGCGCCGATGATCATGGCCTGGAGCCCCGCGCAGGGTATTGCCACCGAGATAAGGGTTGCGGCGATGAACCGCTCCCTTTTCGAGTCCAGCACCCTGGTGGCAAGGATGCCGGGCACGTTGCAGCCCAGGCCGAGCAGGGAGGGGACTATGGCAAAGCCGTGAAGGCCCATCCTGTGGAGCAGCGCATCGAAAATGACCGCCAGCCTGGGAAGGTAGCCGAAGTCCTCCAGGAGGCTGAGCACGGCATAGAAAGACAGCACATAGGGAAGGACCATTACAATGGGGACGTAAAGCCCCGTGGTGATAAGGCCGAAGCTCTGTTCGAAGTCTACGGCGCCGTCAAAGATGCGCCCCACAATTATATCGTGGGCTACGCCCCCGCCCCCCAGCGCGGAAGAGGCCTGCTCGACAACGGGGCGCCAGAATCTTTCAACCAGCGGGTCAAGTATCCCGTCGATAATCCCTTCCCCGGCAAACCTGATTGCAGCCAGGCTTGCCGCAATAACGGCAATACCGATAAGAAGCCCCCAGAAGGAGTCCACCGAGGCGTCCTCCAGTTTGTCCAGCAAGGTGTGGTGCCGGTGGGTTACCCTCTGAACTTTTTCTATTACGCTGCCGATGGCCGCCCACCTTTCCTCCCTGGTCCGGGCCGGGGAATTTACTACAGAAGCCTCGGACAGGCGGTCGATAAGGCTGCTTATACCCTCCCCGGACACAGCCACGGTGGGGACCACCGGGGCGCCTAGGAGCTCCTCCAGCAGGCGGAAGTCGATCTCCACACCCTTGTGCCGGGCTTCGTCCACCATGTTAAGCGCGAATAATACGGGCATGCCCCGCTCAAGGACCTGGAAGGCAAGGTAGAGGTTCCGTTCCAGGGCGGTGGCGTCCAGCACAACTACCGCCGCATCCGCCCCCTCGCCAATCATCCTGTCGGCCACTTCTTCGGCCTCGTTGGTGGGGCTTAGGGTGTAGGCGCCCGGAACGTCGATCACCCTCCAGGCTTCGCCGCCCCGCACGAGCCGTCCCTCCAGAAAACCCACCGTGGTGCCGGGGTAGTTGGAGGAGAGGGCGTGTACTCCCGTGAGCCTGGTGAAGAGGGCGCTTTTTCCCACGTTCGGGTTGCCCACCAACAGCAGCTTTTTTTCGGCTCTGTCAGTCATCCTCTCCGCCCCGGTTCTTTATGGGCGCCACCATGATGGACGAGGAGATCTTCCAGCCGATGGCTATCTGCCTCCCGTCAAGCTGGAGGGTCACCGGTCCGTGAAAGGGCATTCCCGAAATTTTTTCCACTACCTTCCCCGCCCTGAGTCCCAGGGCTTCAAGGCGGTCCGCGCAGCCGTCCTTTTCGGGCATCTGCACTATCCTTGCCAGGGCGCCGTTGGGCAGGTCTTTTAAGGACAAGGGGCAGGCCTTGGTTTTAACGGCCTGGTTCAATTTCCCTGCTCCCTTCTGCGGAGCTGTCCGCAGGCGGCGTTTATATCCGTTCCCTTTTCCTTTCGGATCTCGTTTTCAATGCCCAGGCGGGAAAGGGCGGCGGAGAATACTTTTATCCGCTCCGGGTTGGAGCGCTGATAGCGGTCGGTTACGGGGTTGTAGGGGATGAGGTTGACGTAGACCCCCATTCCCGAAAACAGGGCCGCCGTCTCATAGGCGTGCTCCGGTTCGTCGTTTACGTTGCGGATCATTACGTACTCCACGGTGATCCTCTCGCCCGTCTTCTGCTGGTAAGTTTTTAGGGCGTCCATCAGGGGGCCGATGGGGTATTTTTTGTTTACGGGCATAAGCTTGTTCCGCAGAGCGTCGTTAGGGGCGTGGAGTGAGACGGAAAGGCGCACCGGCACAGGGAATTCTGCGAGCTCCAGGATCCCCGGGACTATCCCGGCGGTAGAGACGGTGATATGCCTGGCTCCCATGTTCCGCATCTTCGGCGAATTTAGGATGGTAATGGCCTTAAACAGGGCCTCCCTGTTGAGCAGAGGCTCTCCCATGCCCATGAAGACAACGTTGCCTATGTTGGCCCCGAGTCGTTTTTCCATGGCAAGCAGCTGCCCGACAATCTCCCCCGCCGACAGGTCCCTGGCAAAGCCGGACTGACCCGTGGCGCAGAAGGAGCAGTTCAGTTTGCACCCGGCCTGGCTGGAAAGACAGGCGGTCGTATGGTTTCCGTGGGAAAGAAAGACCGTCTCTATTCTCTCTCCGTCGTAGAGCTGCCAGAGAAATTTTCTGGTGCCGTCCTTCGAAGTCTCCTCCGCCGCCAAAATGGGCGGCAGTATCAAAAGTTCGTAGGCCAGCCTCTCCCGCAGCTCCTTGGAGAGGTTGGTCATTTCGTGGACGCTGAAGACTTTTTTTTCGTAAATCCACTGACACAGCTGGTCTGCCCTGTACCTGGGCAGACTCCATTTGTTTGCGCATGCTTCGATCCATTCTTCGTAGGAAAGATCGAGGGCGTTTAGGGGTTCGTTCATTCCGCGCCTCCTGACTGCGGTTGGGGCTCCCTGGCCCCAAAGCCTGAAGCTTATGATGACATGAAGGCTCCGGCCCTGTCAATACGCCCTGCGGCGGGACTACAATCCCTTGTCCGGTCAACAGTCCCCGTCGTACTCAACGCCGGCGCCCTCCGGGCTGTAGACGGCCGCCGGGCTTTCCGGAGAATTAAGGAACTCCCTGATGTCCTTTCGGTAAGCTTCTCTCCGGGCCTCCTTGAGGGCGTACATCTTTTCATCAGCCCTCTGGATCATGGCCGTAAGGCCTCCATCCGCCGCCGGGCCGCCGGCGGCGCCCCAAGACAGGTTCAGGGGCAGGGCGCCGGGGGAACTTCTGTACTCTTCAATCTGACGCGCCAGTTTTTCTGTAAAACGGTCCAGTCCTCGCCCGCCAAAGTCTTCGGGCATCAGCACGGCGAATTCGTCGCCTCCAATCCGGGCTATAATATCGCTCTGCCGGAAGGTCCGCCGCAGAACCTCCCCTGCGGCTATTATGAGGTCGTCCCCCGCCTTGTGTCCCAAAGCGTCGTTTATCAGCTTAAGGCCGTCCACGTCGCATATAACTACGGTCACAGGGTCGAACCGCCCCGTGGAAAGGCGTCCTGAGGCGTCCTCGAAGTATCTCCTGTTGTAGAGCCCCGTAAGGATGTCGTGGAAGGAGTGGTATTCAATCTCGTCGGTCATCTTTTTAAGGGAGAGGGACATTTCGTTAAGGGCGTCCCCAAGCTTCTTCACCTCCTCCGGCGCGCCTTCGAGGTCGTCGTCGGAGTCGCCGACAAATATCCCTTCTCCTGTTTTTTCCACCTTTGCAAGAAGCCGGTTGAAATAGGAGTCCACCCTCCGGTAGAGGCCCCTTGATAAAACCAGGGACGTTGCCAGGAGAAAGATGGAAACGGCGGCGAAGTAGGAGATGCCCTTCAGGTAGGGAACCAAAAACTCCCACAGCCCCATGCGGACCACCAGGGTTAGGCCGTGCTCGCCCAGGGACTTTCCCCTTGCTATCCAGTACCTGTCCCCGTTGGAGTACAGGGCGGTCCTGCCGGAATTGTTTTTGAAGGCTTCCACCTCGGCCATGGGG
>JAAYQT010000043.1 GCA_012519165.1 Synergistaceae bacterium | reverse complement strand
CCTCCGCCAGGGGCAGGGAGAGGATTTCTGCTATCTGCTCTTTTGCAGCCCCGGCCGCCCCTGCGCAGGCCGCCAGGGTCTCCAGGCGGGCGTCGCCGAAGCGGCAGTGGGTGTTGAAGAGCCCTGAAGCGACCTTGGCGCCCTTGCTTGCATGGGCAAAGAGATAAATGTTTTTTGCCCCCTGCGCGGCGCACTTCTCCAGGGCGTAGCCTGCGTGGTCTCCCATGGAGACCATAAGCTCCCTCGGCGCCTCGAACCGCTCAATCAGGCATTTCTCCCCCACGTAGCCGGGGACGAGGAAGACGGTTCCGGGCCGGGGGGACTCGAAGGCCAGGGCGGAGGAGATGTAAATGTCAATGGAGGCCAGGTAGGCCGCCTCGGACTTGGGCTCCACTATGCCGGTGGTCCCCAGGATGGAGATGCCTCCCTCAATGCCGAGGCGGGGGTTCCAGGTCTTTTGCGCCCGCTCCTCGCCCTCGGGCGCAGAGAGGACGATGGCCAGGCCCCGGCCTCCCGTGTCAAGCCCCGCCAGGGCGGCCCCGATCATGGCCCGGGGGCCCGGGTTGATGGCCCACTCCCCGGGTGGGACGGGCAGCCCTTTCCTGGTGACCCGGCCTATCCCCGGCCCTCCTGAAATACTGACCCCCGGCGCATCGCGAAAAAAAGCTTCGGCGAAGATGAGCATGCCGTCGGTGACGTCGGGGTCGTCCCCCGAGTCCTTCCTCACCGCGCACCGGGCGCCTTCTTCAGTGAAGGAGGTTTCTTCAAGGGGCAGGGTGAGGGACTGGCCGCCGGGGAGGACAAGGGTAACTGAGGGCGGAAACTCCCCCCTTACCAGGGCCTCCGCCGCTCCCCTGGCCGCCGCCGCCGCGCAGCTTCCCGTGGTAAAGCCCTTCCTGAGGCCTGGAGCGGTCACTCTCCCCGCTCCCTTTCAGCCAGGCGGATTATGGCGTTTACCGCCGCCGCCGCAGGAGCGCTCCCCCCCCTGGGGCCGGGGACGGTGATCCAGGGGCAGTCCAGGGTCATTAGCTACTCGTGGGACTCCGCCGCCCCCACGAAGCCCACCGGGACTCCCACAACGAGGTCGGGCCTGCAGAGGCCCTTTTTAACCAGGTCGCACACCTCGAAGAGGGCGGTGGGGGCGTTGCCTATGGCCACTATGGCGCCGTCCATGAGGGGCTGGGCCTTCCTCATGGCCGCCGCCGCCCTGGTGACGCCCCTCCTCTTTGCGTCCCCGGCCACGTCGGGGTCGTTAAGGAAACATAGGACGGGGCTTTCGGTGCGTTCAAGGGCGGACCGCCGGATCCCCGCCCGTACCATCTCCACATCCGTGATTACCGGCGCGCCCCGGAGGAGGGCCGCCACTCCCGACTCCACCGCGCCCGGGGAGAACCGGAAGGTCTTGGCCCACTCCACCTCGGTGGTGGCGTGGGCCACCCTCATGACCACCTCCCGGACCGGGGCAGGGGCGTGGAAGTCCTCCATAAGCCCCTCAAGGATGCGGAAGCTCTTTGCCTCTATCTCGGCTGGGGTGAGAAAACGATCGTTTTTTTCAGTCAACTCTGCCATGCCTCCTCAAAAAAAGGGCGAACCTCCCCATCGGGGGAGATCCGCCCTTCGACCTTCTTATCTGCAAAGAAGAAATCCTAAGGGAAGCCGACCCGAATCCCCGCGGGCGCCAAACCGTGACTTTTCTCCCCGGGTCTTCTGGCTTCCGTCATCCTCCTCCGCCCCTTCCCGAAAAATTCGGTGGTATGGCGGGCTTGTCGGGTACACAGCGGCGGGACCGCGCCGGATTCGCACCGGCCTTCCCCCGGAAGAAAAACCTCTGTAACGGGCCTATCCTAAACTCAGGGCAGGGTTGTGTCAACAGCACCCGCGCCGGGCCCCCGCCTCCCCGGCAGGCCTTATTTCACGTTGCGGTATTTGATGTACCTTGCGTTGTCGATCTTGTAGAGGGCCTTTTGGGCATAGGTCTGGCCCTTTACCGCCGCCTGCTCCAGGAGTGAGATGCCCTTTTTGACGTCCTTCGGGACGCCCCTTCCCTGGTAGTAGACCTCTCCCAGGTAGGCCATCCCCAGGGTAGAGCCCTTGTCAGCGGCCTGCTTGTACCAGTGAATAGCCTTGTCCCTGCTGAAAATTGCCCCCTCGCCCTTCTCGTATAGCACCCCTAGATTCACCATGGCGTCCACGTAGCCGTTCTTTGCCGCCTCGTCGAACCAGTAGAAGGCCTTCATGGCGTCCTTCGGCCGTCCCTGGCCCTTGTAGTGCATGAGTCCCAGGCGAAACTGGGAGAAGGCCTTTTTCTGCCCGGCAGCCTGTTCGTACCACCGGTAGGCCTCGGGATAGTCCGCCTTGCCGAGGAGTCCGTCGTAGTAAATATGGCCCAGCTGCTCAAAGGCGTTTGCGTACTTTTTGCCAGCCGACTTGAGGAAGTAGTCCCTGGCCCTGCCGTAATCTTTTTTAGTCCCTTCCCCGTTCTTGTGCATTATCCCCAGATTGTAGAGCGCAATCCCGTGCCCCTTTTCTCCTGCCCGCCCCCACCATTTCAGGGCGTCTGCATAGCTCTGGGTTGTGTTGTTCTCTCCCTTGTAGGCGTTCATCCCCATTCGGAAGAGCTGATCTACTGTATAGGAGGGTTCCTTGGGTGTCTCCTTCGGCTTGGTATGGGGCTTGGTTTTGGGCGTAGCCTGCGGTTTCGGCTCGGGCTTCGGTTTTTCAGTAACAGCCTTTACGGGCTTCGGCTGGGGCTTGGGCCCGGGTTTATCCGCATGTGCCGGCTTTGACTCCTCTTTTTCCGGTTCTTTGGCCTCCTTGTCCTCCTCTCCGAAGACGGGCGGCGGGGGAGGAGCAATCTCTTCCTCGTCCCCCGGCAGCGGGGGAGGGGTGAACGCCCCTGCCGGGGCCGTCAAAAGCACGGCCCCGAGAAACAGCATCAAAACAGCCAGTGAAATGCGCGATGCCCTGTTCCCAGTCATGAGAAAACCTCCTTTAACATAACGTGGCGTAAAATCCCAAAAATCAAACGACAAAATCCCCTTCAAGTCAACAGCGAATTCTCCGGGCAGGTTTATTCCTCAAGCCCCGCCCATGAGTACCTGACTGCGGCAAGAGGTTCCCCGCCCGACGCGGGTTCCAGCTTCAGCAGAAGATCGCAGGGTTCGTCGTCGTAAGGCTCCACCGGTATCCAGTATTCCCCCGCGCCGTTTTTTAGTTTTATATCTCCTGACGCCGCTTCATAAGGTTCGTCGTCCTGCGGGATGGCTTCCACGGTCCATTTGCAGGGGATTTCTGCGCTGGACTCCATGCTCCAGTGCAGGCGAAGTTCCCCCGACCCGACGTCCTCCTCCAGCCGCCTGTCGAGTATCCTCGCCTCAAGTCCCCTGACATCAACCTCCGCGGAGTAGCCGCCGCACCGGAAGGGGTAGACGCCCGTGGCAAGCCCTGCCGGAAGCGCCGCCTCAATGAAGGCAATGCCTTCGGTGTTGGCCAGGGCCTCAATTACGCCCTCCTCCCCGGCTGATTTCCCGGGGATAAGCGGTGAAGACACGGAGAAAACGTCGCCTCCCTTCCCTATAATTTTGAGTTTTACCGTCTCTCCCGCATTGTACTGCTGCCTGTCGGGAATCATGAGCACTGCTGCCGACCTGTCCCGCACAGGCAGGGCGTTAAGCAGCACGGACCTGCCGGTGGTGTGATAGAGGCCATAGAGCAGCCTGTTGCCCCTGAAGGCGGCGGGGATACCGCTGAACACGGCCCTGCCCTTTCCGCCCTCCAGTTTGATATTTTCAACCCTTGACTCTTCGTTGAAACCTACCCTGACCTGGTATTCCCCTGAAGCCCCGTCCGAGGTCACCTCAACCTCCACCTCGATGTTTTCGCCTTCCAGGTAGGCCTCCTTGTCGGTCCTTGCGGCCACGGTAAAGGCAGGCGCCCTTACCGTCAGGAGCCCTTTTTTGGACTTTTCCCCGACCCGGGCCACCACGGGGATCTGCGAGTTTACGCTGTCTTCGGGCATGGTCACTTCGAAGGGGACTTCCGCCCTCTCTCCGGCCTCCAGGATGACCTCCTTAACCATCTTCCCGGCATCCGGCAGCTCCAGGGAACAGTAGGCCCTCCCCCCTTCGCCGCCCCGGTTATTCAGCAGGACGTACAGGGTCTTCTTTTCACCCGGCCTAATCGTCTCGCCCGATGGCGCAGAGACGATTTCGACGTCGAAGGGTGCCCGGCGTCCGCCAGAGGAGAGGGGTTCTAGCGAAAGCCCTGTCCTCGCTGTCTCCCTGCCGCCTATTGCGACCCTGGCCGAGCCGCCCGAGTATCCCCTTGCGGAGGCCGAGAGGGTATGCACGCCGGAGGGGACGTTTCTGAAGAAAATCTGCCCTGACTTGTTCGTCCTGCCCTTTGCTACATCGCCCTGGCACGAGAGTGCCGCAGAAGCACCCGGGACGGGGTTGCCGTCGGCGTCTGTGACGGTCGCAAGCAGCTCCCCCCTCCCTTTGGGCATGACCCTTTCCATCGGGATGACGAAGCTGATGTCACGACGACCGGATGCGAAGTAGGCAGGCCCCTCCGCATCCTTGTACCCCGGGGCCGAGGCGCGGAGCCACTGATGTTTGAAATGGGCGTGCGATGTGTGGGATGCGGTCCCGTCCGGCGCCGGGAGCTCGCCCTCCCCGGAGGGGTACAGGACCGCATTTGCCACCCTCTCCCCGGTTACTAAATCGACGCATTTAACGTTGAGGCGGCCCTCCGGTTCCTTCGGGTTTAGGAATACACTGTACTCTGCGGTCCTGCCCGGGAAGACCCCGGGGTAGAAGTTCTCCTCGTAGAACCCGTCCGCCCTTATCACCGTATTCTTATTTCCCGCCCCCGATGCGGACGATACGGTCATCCCTTCGTACCAGGCCCACCCGTTGTCGATAAGATAGGCCCAAAATGAGGGAATGGGGTTTTCGGTGATTGCGTCGGCAATCTTAAAACTGACCCTGCCCTCCGACGGCTGAAGAAATACCGTACCCGTCACCGTATGCCCAGGGAAGGCCGATGGAAAGAAGCTCCCGGTCTCATTGTACCCTTGAGCCCTTATCACTGTGTTTTTGTTCCCAGGCTCGGCCTCCGTTACCGCCTTCCCGTCCCTGTACCCGGCCCACCCGTTGTCGAGTAAGTACGCCTGGAACGCCTTCAGTGGTTCGCCCGTGATGGCATCCCTGACCGAGAACTCGAACCGCCCTGACGAGGGCATCAGAAAAACCGTTCTGGCCACCGTCCGGCCCGGGAAGGCGGTGGGGTAGAAGCTGCCTGTCTCGTAATACCCGGGAGCCTTTATTACGGTGTTTTTATTCCCCGGCCCGGCTTCCGCTTCCGCCCTCCCGTCCTCGTACCGTGCCCACCCGTTGTCGAGAAGGTATGCGTGTAACTCCTTCAGGGGTTCACCCGTGACAGCGTCTCTGACCGAGACCACGACCCTGCCGGCCGAAGGGTGAAGGTAGACCGTCCTGGTTACAGTCCGGCCCGGGAAGGCGGTGGGGTAGAAGCTGCCTGTCTCGTAATACCCGGGAGCCTTTATTACGGTGTTTTTATTCCCCGGCCCGGCTTCCGCTT
>JAAYQT010000042.1 GCA_012519165.1 Synergistaceae bacterium | reverse complement strand
TGGGAGGAGCCGTATTCCTTGCAGGCGTGGCCCTCGTTCCCAACCTCATGACCCAGTTCATGGGAATTACCAGCTTCTACTTCGGGGGAACGGCCGTCCTTATAGTCGTCGGCGTCGCCCTGGACACTGTCCACCAGATTGAAGGGCAGCTCCTCATGCGCCACTACGAGGGCATTCTCAAGCGCAAGGACAAGGCCGGCGGACTGCTGAGATTCTAAAAGGAGAGGGACAATGCGCATAATTCTTCTTGGTTCACCCGGAGCGGGGAAAGGTTCTCTGGCGGCGGAAATCAGCAAGAAGTATCCAGTGGCGCATATTTCCACGGGGGATATTCTTCGCGAAAATGTGAAGAACAACACCCCTCTCGGCGTAAAGGCCCGCTCCTTCATGGAGTCGGGCGGGCTTGTTTCCGACGATATCGTAATCGCCATGATGGAGGAGAGGCTCGGCAGGCCCGACTGCGAAAAAGGCTTCATCCTGGACGGTTTCCCCAGGACGGTCTCCCAGGCGGAGGCCCTTGAAGAGATCCTTGAAAAGGCAGGAATGGCCATCAGCAGCACGGTGCTCCTGGACGTGGACGAAGACCTGGTGGTACGCCGCCTCTCCGGCAGAAGGATATGCCGGAACTGCGGCGCCATCTACAACGTGAACACCAGGCCTTCCTCAAAGGGCGACCGGTGCGAGATCTGCGGCGGGGAGCTCTACCAGAGGGATGACGACAGGGAGGATATCGTAAGGCAGCGACTTGGCGTCTACTACAGGGAGACTGCCCCCCTTATATCCTATTTTGAAAAGAAGCGGTCGTTCCTCAGGCTGAAGCCCAACGAAAAGGGCGATATAGTTCTTGAGGACTTTGAAAAGGCGCTCGGCTGGCGTAATGATAACGCTTAAAAAAGAAAAAGAGCTCCTTCTGATGCGAAAGGCCGGCCGGATTGTGGCCGACGTCCTGGACGCCCTGGCGGAGATAATCCGCCCCGGCGTTTCCACCGCCGAGATTGACAGAGCGGCGGAGGAGATCATCGCAAAGGGGGGGGCTACTCCCGCCTTCAAGGGCTACAGGGTTCCGGGAATTCCCATTGCCTTTCCCGGAACGGTATGCGCCTCCATCAACGAGGAAGTGGTTCACGGCATACCCGACCCGGCCCGTATTCTTGAAGAGGGGGATATTATCAGCATTGACGTGGGCGCCTGCTACTCGGGGTACTACGGCGACGCGGCCTGCACCTATCCCGCAGGGAAGGTGAGCGAAGCCAGGAGGCGGCTTATGGACGCCACCCGGGAGAGCCTTGAGAAGGCCATAGGCGCCGCCAGGGCCGGCAACACCCTTGGCGACATAGGCCACGCCGTGGAAAGCTACGTCACCTCCCGGGGCTTCGGCCTGGTCAGGGACTACGCCGGACACGGCATTGGCGCCCACCTTCACGAACCGCCCCAGGTGCCCAACTACGGGCGAAAGGGGCGGGGCATAACCTTAAAATCCGGCATGACTCTGGCCATCGAGCCCATGGTCATGTCCGGGGCGGAAGAAGTGGAAGTAGGCGCCGACAGGTGGGTTGTAAAGACGGCGGACGGCTCCGACGCGGCTCATTTCGAAAAAACGGTACTCATCCGCGATGGGCAACCGGAGATACTTACTCCGTGGACATGGGCCTGAATAATCTTCCGGGCGAAAGCCTGTGCAGAATCGGGCAAGTTGTCAGGTCCCGAAGAGGGAAAGATGTCGGCAGATGGTATGTGGTAGTTGGCGTTTCGGAGGACGGGCGGAGGATATTTCTGGCGGACGGGCGAAACTTCACGGTCGCAAAGCCCAAGCCGAAAAACGCGGCCCATCTGCAGCGCACAAAGTGGCATCTTGACGAAATAGCGCAGGGGATTCTTTCAAAGGGAAGAGTGGACGCAGGGAGGTTCGAGGCTCTGCTTTCGGAGTTAATCGGAATGAAAAGCAAGGAGGATGAGGAAACCGCATGTCCAACAAAAGCGAAGTCCTGGAAGTAAGGGGCAAAGTTATAGAACCCCTCCCCAACGCCATGTTCCGGGTGGAACTGGACAACGGGCACAAGCTGCTGGCCCACGTATCGGGAAAGATGCGGCTTCACTTCATAAGAATTCTTCCCGGGGACAGGGTTCTGGTTGAAATTTCACCCTACGACCTGGACCGGGGCCGGATAATTTACAGATACGAGTAGGCGGCCCCGCCGCAATTAAAATTGACGGACTGCGGCCCGGGGAGTTTATTTAAAAACGAAATTACTGTATAATATATCGCTTGAAGAAATGGCGATATAAACAGAAGTCCCTCAGGACAACTGTTTTTTAGTTTTCTTCTCTAGAGGAGTGTGGATCGAATGAAAGTAAAACCTTCGGTCAAGCCGATGTGCGAGTTCTGCCGGGTCATCCGGCGCAAGGGCGTCGTGCGGATTATCTGCAGCAGGAATCCGCGCCATAAGCAAAGACAGGGTGCAAGGAGGTAAGGCGGACAATGGCCCGAATCGCCGGAGTTGACATACCAAGGGAAAAACGCGTGGAAATAGCTCTGACCTATATCTTCGGAATAGGCGTGTCTACTTCCAGGAAGATTCTCCAGACCACGGGAGTCAACCCTGACACCAGGGTGAAGGACCTCACCGAGGAAGAGGAGCAGAAGCTCCGCATGGAGATTCAGAATCACTATAAAGTAGAAGGCGACCTTCGCAGGGAGGTCTCCATGAACATCAAAAGACTCATGGACATAGGCTGCTACAGGGGCCAGCGCCACAGGCAGGGCCTCCCCGTGCGCGGACAGAGGACCAAGACCAACGCCCGCACCCGCAAGGGACCCCGCCGCACAGTCGCGGGCAAGAAGATGGCTAGCAAGTAGCCTTCTTAAACAAGTAAGCAAGGAGGCAGGATCAGGTGGCCAAACGTACTGTCCGCAGGGGCAAACGCAGAGAAAGAAAGAATATAAGCTATGGAGTCGCTCACATCTATTCCACTTTCAACAACACGATAGTGTGCGTGAGCGACAAGGTAGGCAACGTGCTTGCATGGGCTTCCGGAGGCAACGTGGGCTTCAAGGGGACAAGAAAGTCCACTCCCTTCGCCGCCCAGATAGCCGCCACGCAGGTGGCCAAGGCGGTTCAGGAGCACGGAATGCAGGAGATAGACGTGGTTGTAAAAGGTCCCGGACCGGGCAGGGAGTCGGCCATCAGGTCGCTTCAGGCGGCGGGGCTCCAGGTGAACATGATAAGAGATACAACCCCCATTCCTCACAACGGCTGCAGGCCTCCCAAGCGCCGCAGAGTGTAGGAAAAGGTCAGTCAAGGAGGGAATTTATTTCTAATGAGCAGATATATCGGACCATCGTGCCGACTTTGCAAAGCCGAGGGAACCAAGCTCTTCCTCAAGGGCGACCGGTGCTACACGGCAAAGTGCCCCATAACCAAGAGCGAGTCGGCGGCCAACGTAAGGTTTAAAAGGGGCCGGCCAAAGGCCAAGGCCAGCGAGTACGGAATCCGCCTCCGGGAGAAGCAGAAGCTTCGCAGATTCTACGGAATGCACGAGGCTCAGTTCCACAGAATCTTCGAGCTTGCCAGCAAAATGGCGGGCCAGGCGGGTCACAACTTCCTTCAGCTTCTTGAGCGCAGGCTTGACAACGTAGTCTACCGGCTTGGCTTTGCCACCAGCAGAAAGCAGGCCAGGCAGCTTGTCCGCCACGGCCACTTCCTTGTAAACGGCAGGCGGGTGGACATCCCCAGCTACCTCGTTAAGGCGGGAGACCTGGTGGCGGCCATGGAGAAGAGCCGTGAGACGGCCCTTATTAAGGAAAACGCGGAAGTTGCCTCCGCGAAACCTCTGCCCCAGTGGCTTGAGGCCAATTACGAGAAGATCGAGGGTAAAGTCCTCGAGCTGCCCGCCCGGGACCAGATTGACGCTCCCGTGACCGAACAGCTCGTAGTCGAGTTTTATGCCAGATAGTGGCGCGAAAGGTGTTGGAAACCTTGGAACAGATGCGGCCTGAAATCCGAATCGAGGAAAGCTCTCCAACCTACGCCAGGGTTCATATCGAACCCCTTGAGCGGGGATACGGGGCTACCCTGGGCAATTCGCTGCGCAGGGTCCTCCTCTCCTCGATCAGGGGAGCGGCCATTTCGTCCGTCAGGATCGACGGCGTGCTCCATGAGTTCAGCACCATTTCCGGCGTTAGGGAAGACGTCATAGAGATTCTGCTGAACCTGAAGCACGTCCCAGTCCGGTCCCACAGCAGCGAGGTCCGGGTGCTCAACCTCGAAGTCGAGGGAGAGAAGGCGGTTACCGCAGCGGACATTCAACCTGACAGCGAAGTGGAGTTTGTCAATCCCGACGCCCCCATTTGCACCATGGAGGAGGGCGGTTCCCTCTCCATGCAGCTTTACGTAGAACAGGGAGTGGGCTACGCCTCCGTGGAGCGCCCCCGCCCCGCCTACCTTCCCGTTGACGCCATCATGGTGGACTCCATCTTTTCGCCGGTGCTCAAGGTCAATTACAACGTGGAGGCGGCAAGGGTGGGCCAGCGCATCGACTACGAAAGGCTCGTGCTCGACGTGTGGACCAACGGCGTTCAGTCGCCCGAGTCAGCCGTCTGCGAGGCGTCCGCCATCCTGAAGGGCTTCTTCGAAAACTTTGTCCAGGACATGGAGAAAAAGAAACCCGACGACGGCTACGATCAGAAAGGGGAAGGCGGCGAGGAACAGGCAACAGGGGCCGCCCCTGCCGAAGAGGACGAGGACGAGGGGCTTAACAGCCGGCCCGTCAGAGAGCTCGAACTCTCCATCCGCAGCGAGAACAGCCTCCTGCGGGGCGGAATACAGACTATAGGCGACCTCCGCAGCAAAGCCAGGGAGGACCTTCTTAAAATCCGCAACCTCGGCAAAATCTCCCTTAAGGAGATAGAGGACAAGATGGAGAAGTGCGGAATAACTTTTTACAGCGACAAGAGCGATACAAAGTCACCTAAGGAGGATTCAGTTCCATGAGACACCGTATGGATAGCCGCACCCTCGGGCGGTATGGCAGCCACAGAATGGCCATGCTCTCCAACATGGCGGCCTGCCTTTTCCTCGAAGAGAACATCACCACCACTGTCACCAGGGCAAAGGAGCTCCGCAGATTTGCGGAGAGGCTCATAACCCGGGCAAAGGGCGGGACGATCCACGACAGGCGCATGGTCAGGTCGAAGATGGCTCACAAGGAAGCGGCAATAAAACTTTTTGACGATCTTGCAAAGCGGTACGAAAACCGGCCCGGCGGATACACCCGCATAATAAAAACAGGCTGCCGCCGCGGCGACGGCGCGCCTATGGCGGTAATTGCGCTGGTAGAATAAGAATGTCCCATAAAACGGTATGCGAGCTCCGGGATCTGACTTACGTCTATCCCGGAGAAGCGGCCGGAGATTCGGCCTCTCCCCGCCCCGCCCTTCGGGGCGTTTCCCTTTCCATCCGGGAAGGGGAGTGGCTGGCGCTTCTGGGCGCCAACGGATCGGGCAAATCCACCCTGGCAAAACATCTGAACGCCCTGCTTGTTCCTTCGCAGGGCGAATGCATTGTTTACGGCCTTGACGCGGCGGACGAAAAAAACGCCTGCGCCATAAGGAGCTCCGTGGCCATGGTCTTCCAGAACCCGGAGAACCAGATAGTGGGCACGGTGGTGGAGGAGGACACGGCCTTCGGCCCGGAAAACCAGGGGGCGCCCTCCGGGGAGATTGTCCGCCGGGTGGAAAAGGCCCTGGGGGACGCCGGGCTCCTTGCAAAACGTAAAAAACCCACATACACCCTGTCAGGGGGAGAGAAACAGCGCCTGGCCGTAGCGGGCGCGCTGGCCATGGATACTCCATGCCTCGTCCTGGACGAACCCACCGCCATGCTCGACCCCCAGGGAAGGAGCGAACTGCTGGACGTCCTGGAAAAGCTTCACAGGTCGGGAAAGACCATAGTATACATCACCCACCGCCTGGAGGAGATAGTCCGGTGCGACCGGGCCGTTATCCTTCACGAAGGCGCAGTTGCCTGGGAGGGCCCCGTGACCGCCCTCTTTCTCTCTGACCTTCCCCTTAAGGACTGGGGCATTGACGCGCCGCCCCTCTTCTCCCTCTGGAGGGATATGAAGTCCGAGTCCAGGCCCGTTCCACCCATACCTACCGTTGCATCCATGGCGGACGCCCTATGTCTATAATCGTAAAAAACCTGGGGCACGTCTACCACCCGGGTACTCCGCTGGAGACCAGGTCCCTGTGCGATATTTCCTTCGAGCTGGAGAGGGGGACGTGGCTTTCCGTGGCTGGGCACACCGGAAGCGGTAAATCCACCCTGGGCCAGCACCTCAACGGCATAATCGCGCCCATGGAGGGGACCGTGACCGTGGACGGCATGGCGGTAAAGGAGAAGGGGCCCGATCTCAGGGAGATCCGCGCCAGGGTGGGGCTGGTCTTTCAGTACCCGGAGCAGCAGCTCTTTGCCGAGACGGTCTACGAAGAGATAGCCTTCGCTCCCCGGAACTGGGGAACTCCGGAGGAGGAAATAGATGCAAGAGTGAAGGAGGCCGCACGCGCCGCCGGCCTGGACGAAAGCCGTCTTACAAGAAGCCCCTTCCAGCTCTCGGGGGGTGAGAAGCGTAAAGTCGCCATCGCGTCGGTACTCTCGTCAAAGCCGGACTACCTGGTACTGGACGAACCTACTGCCGGGCTTGACTCCTTCTCCAGGAGGGAGCTCGCGGACCTTCTGGCCGGTCTTAAAGAAGGGGGGATGGGGATTGTCCTCATCACCCACGACCTGGACATTGCCCTGTCAAGAAGCGACGCCGTCCTTGTGCTGGACGGAGGCAGAGAGGCGGCCCTCGGAACCCCGGCGGAGGTCCTGGCCCGGCTGGAAGAGAACCCCGTCCCCGGCCTTCGGCTGCCCGACGTGGCGGCCCTCTCTCTTTTGCTCAGGCAGAGGGGCAGGAAGGCCCCCGTAACCTGGGACTGGCGGGAACTAAAAAATGCGCTTTTCAGGAGCTCGAAATGAAGTTTTTTAACCACATGACCTTCGGCCAGTACGTCCCGGCGGAGTCGCCCGTTCACGGACTGGACCCCCGGTGCAAAATTCTAGTTGTCCTGGTTATCCTAACAGGAATTTTTATGGCCAAACACCCGGCGGTCTTCGCCGCGTGGGGAGTCCTCCTGGCGGGGCTGACCCTGGCGGCCAGGCTGCCCACGAAGCTTGTGCTTGGCTCGGCCAAACCCGTCCTTATTCTGGCCCTTTTTACGGCCTCCATACATATCTTCTTTACGAAGGGCGAACCTCTGTTCTCCCTGGGCATTATTAACATTACCTCCGAGGGCCTTGTCCTTGCGCTCTACATGGGGCTGCGGCTGATCTTCCTTGTGCTGTTTGCCTCCTTTTTAACCCTTACCACCAGGCCCATGGAGCTGGCCGACGGCCTGGAGAGGCTCTTTTCACCCTTTGCCAGGTTCGGCTTTCCGGCCCACGAGCTGGCCATGATGATGACCATAGCCCTCCGGTTCATCCCCACCCTGCTGGACGAGACGGACCGGATAATGAAGGCCCAGCTGGCCCGGGGCGCCTCCTTCGACAGAGGAGGGCTGTGGAAGAGGCTTAAGGCCTTCATACCCGTGCTCATACCGCTATTTGTGATAGTCTTTCAGAGGGCCGAAGACCTGGCCGTGGCCATGGAAGCCCGAAACTACCGGGGAGGCGCCGGCAGGACCCGCATGAACCCCCTGCGGTGGCGGGGCGCCGACACGGCGGCCCTCATACTGGTACCCCTGGCCGTCTTTATCCTGGTGTACGCCGACCGGAGCCTGGCATGACCCGCTACGCCGCCAGGGTAGGCTACATGGGGGGCGCTTACTCGGGGTGGCAGCGTCAAAAGGGCGCGCCGAGCGTCCAGGAAAAAATTGAAAAAAGCCTGGAGGCCCTGGAGGGGGCCCCCGTAACGGTAACTGCGGCGGGAAGGACGGACAGCGGCGTTCACGCCCTTGGCCAGGTGATCTCCTTTAAACTCTCGGGCGAGTGGCGGCCCGACAAGCTTGTAATGGCGGTAAACTTCCGCCTCCCCCCCGATATAGCCCTGCTGGAGGCGGCCCCCGCAGACCCGGCCTTCGACGCAAGGAGAAGCGCCCTCTGGCGGGAGTACCGGTATTTCATATGGCACGGAAACGCCCTGCCCCCCTTTCTATGGGGGAGAGTATGGTGGAACAAGTTCAACTGGGATTTCGCCTCTGTGCGGCGGGCCTGCGCCCTCTACGAGGGGGACCACGACTTCAGGGCCTTCTGCAAAACGGCGGAGCTCCCGGAGCGGACCAGAAGGACCGTCTTCAGGTCGTCAGTAAGGCGGAAAGGGGCCCTTACCGTCTTCACGGTGCGGGGCAACGCCTTTCTCACAAATATGGTCCGCATTTTGGCCGGGAATCTTAACGCCGTCGGCCTGGGCAGAAAACCCGTCTCCTGGCTTGAAGCCCTGCTTGAAGGCAGACCCAGGGAAGAGGCGGCCATGACGGCCCCGGCGGAGGGTTTATACTTATGGAAAGTAGGCTATGGGACGGATACCCCATTCGGCCCGTACAGGTTAAAATAGACCGGTTGATTTAAAGGCCGGAGCAGTTATTTCGCCGGGCGCCCCGGAGAAAACAGTCCTTTAGCAGCCCAAAGGAGGAAGTCGCCGTGTTCGGAACGGATATCGGAATAGACCTTGGAACAGCAACTGTAATAATCTTTGTAAAAAATAAGGGCATCGTCCTGCGGGAACCGTCGGTGGTGGCGGTGGACGTGGATACGGGAAAGATCCTAGCCGTAGGCTACGAGGCCAAGAACATGGTGGGCCGGACCCCCGGCACCATAACCTCGGTCCGCCCCCTGCGGGACGGCGTCATTGCCGACTACACCATGACCGAGGCCATGATGCACCACTTCATGAGAAGGGTGCAGCGGGGCTTCAGCCGCTTCTTCCGCAACAGGGTGATGATCTGCGTCCCCTCAGGCGCCACCGACGTGGAGAGAAGGGCCGTGCTTGAGGCCGCCATAGAGACGGGCGCCAAGGAGGCCTACCTCATAGAGGAGCCCATGGCCGCAGCCATAGGGGCAAACCTGAACGTGGAGGAGCCGAGGGGCAAGATGGTGGTGGACATCGGCGGCGGCACCACGGACATAGCCGTCATCTCCCTGGGCGGAATCGTCGTTTCAAAATCCCTCCGCATCGGCGGCGACCGTTTCGACGAAGGCATCATGCGCTACCTGCGGAAGCAGTACAGCCTGGCCATCGGCGAGCAGACTGCGGAAAACCTTAAAATAATGATAGGCACCTGCCTCCAGGAGGAAGAGGAGACCATCATGGACCTCAAGGGCCGCGACCTGGTCCAGGGTCTTCCCAGGCAGATAGAGGTCTCAAGCGCCAGCGTCTCCATGGCCATAGGGGAGATGGTGCAGGCGTTAATCGACGGGGTCAGAAATGTTCTTGAGCTAACGCCGCCGGAGCTTTCCGCCGATATTATAGACAGAGGAATAGTCCTTACGGGCGGAGGCTCCCTGTTGAGGGGGCTGTCAGAGCTGATAACCAGGCACACGGGCATAAACTGCTTCACCGCCGACGACCCCATGGAGTGCGTGGCCCTGGGTACCGGCAAGGCCCTGGCGGAGATAGACAAGCTCCAGGCCCTGGGAAGAAGCGGCATCCTCGTAAACAAAAGAAAGGGCAGACGGCGGAAATTCTGATCCCTCCCCGCAGACGCGGAGCGGGGCGGTCAGTCCGGGCTCCGCGTCGGTCCGGCGGGAGGGAATTTTTATGCACCGAGGGCTTTACACTGCGGCGTCGGCCATGCTGGTTCAGGAGTCTATGCTTGACGTCACTACAAACAACCTGGCGAACGTTAATTCGTCGGGCTTCAGAAAACGCATACCCGTTAATAAATCCTTCCCCGA
>JAAYQT010000041.1 GCA_012519165.1 Synergistaceae bacterium | reverse complement strand
CGCTTTCCTCCGGGATAAAAAAGAGGAACAGGACCTGATGTTCAGCCGGACAAATGCCGAAGAAGGCCCCGCAACCTGGGACTTGGGCGACCTTTACGGCTTGTGCACTATATGGTGGGACCTGCTGGAAGAGCTTAAGGGTTCTTCACCCCCCGTAGACCCCGATTCCGGCCGGAGTGAAGAGTGGGACGGCGCTCCCGCCCCCGTCCCCGATGAAGCGCAGATCGATATGAAGATGCTTGAGATAATGAAGGTCCTGGGAGAATCCTCCGGGGCCGCCTTCTCATCCCTGGTTGAAAGAGGGAGTCCGGTCGGGGTTTTTGTCGTAACTCTTCTTGCCCTTCTGGAACTGTCCAGGAGAGGGGCGGTCAGGATCGTACAGAAGGAGCTGTTCGGCGATGTGTTCATCTATGACACCCGGGGCGATTTCTGACGCCGGAAGAAAGATCCAGGCAGTCCTTTTCGTTGCACAGTCCCCGGTTTCGGTGGGCGAAATAGCCGAGCTGCTGTCGGCGCCCCCCTCCGTCGCGGCCGGTGAGATTGAAGCTCTGGCTCGCTTTTTGGAGAACGCAGGGTCGGCCCTCCTGCTGCAGGAGGTAGCGGGCGGCTGGCGGATGGTCACCGCCCCCGACGTGGGCGAAGTCGTGGCCCGCTTCAGGGATACGGCCCTTACCCAGAAGATCAGGCTGAGCAGGGCGGCGATTGAAACCCTTGCAGTAATTGCCTACAATCAGCCCGTTACCAGGGGCGAAGTGGAGGATATCCGGGGAGTGCGGTGCGAGAGGGTTATCGAGACCCTTCTGGCCCACGGGATGTTAAGAATAGCCGGCAGGAAGAGGGGGACCGGTTCGCCCCTTCTTTACAGGACTACGGATTTGTTCCTGGAAACCTTCGGGCTCTCTGCCATTTCGGAGCTCCCCACCCTGGAGGAGTTGCTGGAGCCTGCGCCGGGCGGATCGGACGAAGGAAGGGAAGATTATTCTTGAGCGAAGGCGTAAGACTTAACAGATACCTCGCCATGTGCGGCCTGGGCGCCCGGAGGAAAGTGGAGGAGATCATCGCCGCCGGCCGGGTCAGGGTGGACGGAAAAGTGGTACTCATGCCGGCTTACCGCGTGGAAGAGGGGCAAAGGGTGGAAGCGGACGGGCGGGAAGTCCGTCCTGAAAGACGGGCGTACCTTGTCCTGAACAAGCCCGCCGGATACGTATGTTCCCTGTCGGACCCCTTCGACCCCGTGGTAACTGAACTGCTGCCCGAGGGGCTGCGTTCCCTCCGCCTGTTCCCGGTGGGCAGGCTGGACAGGGAGTCCGAGGGCCTGATCATACTCACCAACGACGGCGACTTTGCCCATAAAATTCTGCACCCTTCAGGGGGAATCCTAAGGGAATACAGGGTCCGCCTGGACAGGGAGATCGACAGAAAGACGGCGCGTCAGTGGGCGGGGGGAATTAACCTCGATGGAAAGATAATTAAGCCGGTCAGAGTATTCATCACCGACGAGGCGCCCCCCGGAAGGTGGGTTTCCGTGGTCCTGGCTGAGGGAATTAAAAGGGAAGTCCGAAGGATGGCCAGGGCGCTGGTTTTGAAGTTGAATCGCTGATTCGGAAAAGAATTGGTAAAATGGAGTTGAAAAATCTCCCCTCCGGCAAATTTGCCGAGATGTCCAGGGCGGAGCTTTGGAGGGCCGTTCGTTCCGGAGGGTTTGTTTAGCTATATTCAAGGAGGGCGGAAGATGGAAGGAATTGACAAGAAGTCCCGAGAGCTTATAAAGACGCGTATACTCAACAAGATCAAGGAGATAAAATCCTTCCCCCAGTTTGTCGTGGAGACCATGCGCAAACTGAACGACCCGGACAGCAGCGCCCAGGACGTAGCGGCGAGTCTTTCCAGGGACGAGGGGCTTGTCATACGCACCCTCAAGCTGGCAAATTCCGCCGCCTACGGAATCTCCAGGGAGATATCCAGCGTGGCCGAGGCCATCGCCCTTCTGGGGTACAAAAATATCAGCAATATAGTACTGTCCGCATCGGTCTACTCCATCATGGACAAATCCCTTACGGGGTACGCCCTGGACAGGGGAACCCTTTGGCGCCACTCCCTTACGGTGGCATACTCGGCCCGCTATATCTCGCAAAAGACCAGGACGGCCCTGCCCGAGGAAGCATACGTAGGGGGCCTTCTTCACGATATCGGAAAGGTAGTGCTTAACGACTACGTCCGCTTCGGGTACGGAATTATAGTAAAACTGGTGGAGGAGCAGCATATTCCCTTTATCGACGCCGAGGTGCAGGTCCTGGGCTTCGATCACGCCCTGGTGGGGTCCATGCTGGTGGAAAAATGGGGGCTGCCGGAGCCCTTCAGGTACGCAGTCGCTTACCACCACAACCCGAACGCCCTTGAGGAGCCGAAATACCAGAACCTGGTAGACGTGGTGCACGTGGCGAATGCCCTCTGCCTTATGCTTGGGGTGGGCCTCGGCGCCGACGGCCTTCAGAGCTACCTTTACCCGGAAGCCCTCGAAAGACTTGGGATTACCGAGTACGAGGAGCTTATGTCGGAGCTGGTGGACTTCGTGGCGCAGGCTGAAAGCGAACTTTCCGAAATGGAGGAGGCTTTTAAATGAGCGGGGAACCGCTCATTGTGGCCATCGACGGCCCCGCCGGGGCGGGAAAGAGCACGGTGGCAAGGAAGGTGGCGGAGTCCCTCGGAATTTCATACCTCGATACGGGGGCTCTTTACAGGGCGATAGCCCTCGCCCTTGACGAGCGGAGAATCGCCCCTGCGGAAGGGCCCGACCTCAACAGGGCCCTTGATGAAATATCCATCGACATCGATGGCGGCGACGTCTATATCAACGGGAAGAGCGCCGGCGTCGAGATACGCACCCCGAGGGCGGACGCCCTTGTGTCCTCATACGCGTCCCTGCCTGCAGTCAGGAGGCGGCTTTTAAGCCTCCAGAGGGAGCAGGGCAGAAAACGGCCCGTCGTGGCCGACGGCAGGGATATGGCCACAGTGGTCTTCCCCGGCGCCCCTGTGAAAATATTTCTTACTGCCACGGACGAGGAGCGGGCGCGCAGGAGGTTTAAAGAGCTTAAGGAAAGAAACGAGCCGGTCTCCTTCGAAAAAGTCCTTGAGCAGATCCGCGAAAGGGACAAGGCCGACAGCGGCAGGGAGATTGCTCCCCTGAAGATGGCCGCAGACGCCGTGGAAGTCGTCACCGACGGCCTATCCATCGAGGAAGTGGCGCAGGTTATTCTATCCCTGGTCGGAAGGGCGTCGAACGAGGGGGCGGAGTCGTGAAGTTTTATAACAAGGCTTTTTATTTTTTGACCAAGTGGTTTTTCTTTACCCTGCTTAAGATATACAACCGCCTGACCGTCAGGAGGCTCGGCCCCCTGCCGGCCGGGAACTTTATTTTAATTGCCAACCACTGCAGCCACCTCGACCCGCTGGTAGTGGGGGCGTCCATCCCGGGGCGGCTAAGGTTTCTGGCAAAGGCGGAGCTTTTTGAACCCCTCTTCCTGGGAACCGTGCTGAAGCTCCTGGGGGTAGTCCCGGTCCTTAAACAGGACAGCCAGAGCGCCGGCGCAACCCTGAGGGCCTTTATTAAAGTCCTGGGCGAAGGAGAAAACGTGGTAATCTTCCCCGAGGGAGGGAGATCCCCTGACGGGCAGCTCCAGCCTCTGGAGGGCGGCGCCGCCCTGATCGCCCTTAAATCGGGCGCCCCGGTGGTGCCCGCCTTCGTTGCCGGTACTTTTGAGGCCATGCCCACGGGAGTAAAAATGGTTAAACCCCTTCGCCTTTCAGTGATCATCGGAAAACCCATAGATACCGGCGAATATGTGGAAATGGGCAAAAAAGGCAGGGAACAACTCATGGAAAGGATGAGCGCCGAACTGGCCTCCCTTGAATCCCCCGCCAGGGCCCTTATCGGCTAGCATGAAGGGCAGAAGGGCCGTCCTCGCCGCGCTGGATCTTCCGGGTCGCCCCTTTTCACCGTCTACGCTCCTGGAAGAGCTGGAACTTCTGCTGGGAAACCTGGGAATCAGGTCGGCAGGCTCTATTGTTCAAAAGCGGGCCAAACCCGACCCGGCCCTCCTTTTCGGCAAAGGGAAAGTGGAGGAGATGGCCCTCTTCTGCAAATCCCTGGAGGCGGACCTGCTGGTCTGTAACGATACCCTTACGCCGGGCCAGAAGAACAATCTTAAAAAGGAGACGGGGATTGAAGTCTGGGACCGTCCTTTTGTCATAATGAAGATATTCGAGCTCCGGGCCAGGTCGTCGGAGGCCAGGATGCAGGTGGAGATGGCCCTGTGCAGGTACGAGATCCCGCACTTAAAGGGCCTGGGCGAGCAGATGTCCAGGCTCGGAGGCGGGATAGGCACCAGGGGACCGGGGGAGACGGAGTTTGAACGCCACAGAAGAAAGCTGGAGCGGCGGGTGAGGGATATTGACAAAAAGCTGGAGCTTCTGAAAAAAAAGAGGATTCTTCAGCGGGACCGCCGTAAAAAAATGAACTTTCCCGTGGTATCGCTGGTCGGGTACACAAACAGCGGGAAATCCTCCCTGCTCAGAGTCCTTAGCGGCGACAGCACGCTTGTAGCGGAGGACAGGCTTTTTTCCACCCTCGACACCTTTATCCGAAAAGTATCCCTTCCCTCGGGCAGGGATATAATGCTCTCCGATACGGTGGGCTTTATCCGCGACCTTCCTCCCGGCCTCGTGGCGGCGTTCAGGACCACCCTGGAGGAGATTGTCTCCTCGGACGTCCTGGTGTTTGTACTCGACGCAGCGGCGCCGGACTTTGCCGAGGTGCTGGAGGTTGTGGAAAAAACAGTGGAAGAGATCGGTGGAGGGGAAATCCCCCGCCTTTTTGCCCTTAACAAGTGCGACCTTCTGGAGGAAGAGGAGAGCAGGGCCATTGAGGATAGAATCAGAGAAGAAGGAGAGGCGGCAATCTCCATAAGCGCCCTTACGGGAACGGGCCTTCCGGAACTGCTGAAGACCCTTGACGCCTTCATACAAAAAAGCAATTCGATTCAGGAAGAAGGGAATTAAAAACATGATGCGGAGCATGACCGGATTTGCCAGGGAGACGGGGGAGTACGAATGGGGGACCCTCTCGGTGGAACTCTCCTCTGTTAATCACAGGTACCAGGAGCTTTCAGTCAGACTCTCCAGGGAGCTGGCCTCCTTTGAGCCCGAAGCGGGCGCAATTTTGAGATCCGCCCTGGGCAGAGGAAAGGTGAGGCTTTTTGCCGAAATCGCCTGGGCCCCCGGCTATAAAACCCCGGTTATCGACGGCGAAGCGCTTAAAAGCTATTACGACAGGCTCCTTGACCTGGGCAGGGAGCTGGGGGCGGAGGAAAAGCCCGATATCCAGGCCCTCCTGTCCCTGCCCGGGGTCCTTGACTCGCCGTCAGCCAGGTCTTCAGTCGGAGACGAGCTGGGGGAAGCGCTGGCCGAGACGGTGAAAAGAGCCGCGTCAAGCTTAACCGGGATGCGCGAAAGGGAGGGGGAAGCCCTTAAACAGGCTGTAGAGGGCTACCTGGCCGACTTTGAGTCCCTGCTGGGCTCCATGGAGGAGTACTGGAATAAACGAAAGGACGAACTTTTGGAGGAACTCAAAGCCAGGGTGACCGCTCTCCTGGAGGGAGTAACGGGCGAGGCGGATGAGGCCCGGGTAGCCCAGGAGATCGTCATAATGGCCGATAAGTGGGACGTATCAGAGGAGGCCGTCAGGTCCAGAAGCCACTGCGCCCAGTTTAAATCCATCCTAAACGGCCCCGCGTCAGAAGGCCGGAAACTTGATTTTCTCATCCAGGAGATGAACAGGGAAGTAAATACAATGGGATCAAAGATTACCGACGCAGAGCTGAGGTGGATGGTTGTAGAGGCTAAATCCACCCTTGAAAAAATGAGGGAACAGATTCAGAACGCGGAGTGAGCGAAATGACTGCAAAGCTTGTCCACATAGGATTTGGAAATATGGTAGCGGGGGACCGGGTGGTGGCCATTATTCACCCCAACTCGGCCCCTATAAAACGGCTTAAAGAAGAAGCCAGGGAGGACGACAGGCTTATCGACGCCACCCAGGGGAGAAAAACAAGGGCCATCCTGATCACCGACAGCAACCATGTAATACTGTCTGCAATTCAGCCCGAGACCATTTCGGGAAGATTCGGGGAAGACGGCGAAGATGAATAGGGGCAGGCTCTTCGTCCTCTCCGGCCCGAGCGGGGCAGGAAAGGGAACCCTGAGGGACAGGGCCTTCCCCGGAATAAAGGGGCTGGAATTTTCCATAAGCTGCACCACCAGGGCCCCCAGGATAAACGAAGTGGACGGAGTTCACTACCGGTTTATCACCGAGGAAGCCTTTTTGGCCCTTCTTGAGGAGGGACGGTTTCTTGAGCACGCCAAAGTCCACGGCAACTACTACGGAACCTTACGCGATGATGTGGAAGGGGCGCTCGCCCTGGGAAGGGACGTGCTGCTTGAAATAGACGTGCAGGGGGCGGCCCAGGTAAAGGAAAAGATGCCCGGCGCAGTGCTGATTTTTGTTTCCCCTCCCAGCCTGGAGGAGCTTGAGCGCCGCCTTGCGGGCAGGGGTACCGAGCGGGGTGAAATCCTTAAACTCAGGCTTGACAACGCCCGCAGGGAGATGTCACAATCCAAAGATTATGACCACGTCATAATAAACGACGATATATCCAGGGCGTCAAAAGAACTGGAATCGCTGATATCAGACTATAGATCGTGCAGGAGAGAGAAAAAATGATTTTTTACGACATGGATTCACTGGCCGAAAAACAGGGCATTGACAACAAGTACCTTCTTACCGCGGCTGTGGCTGCATGGGCAAGGACTTTGAGCGAGCGGAAAGGCCGTACCCTTGAAGAGGATAACGAAAAATTTATCTCTACAGCCCTCCAGGGTTTCGACGAGGGGCTTGTAAAAATCCTGGAGGACGGGGAGGCGCCCGAAAAGGAGGCCCTTCCCGAGGAGGCGGACCATGCCCTGGTGGAAGAATAACAGGAAAATAGTCCTTGGCGTCACAGGCGGCATCTCCGCCTACAAGGCGCCCGAGATACTTCGTGCCCTTGTGAAGGCGGGCTGCGACGTGGAGGTTGTCCTGACCTCGGGGGGCGAGAGATTCGTCAGCCCCATGGTCCTGTCAACCCTGGCGGGAAAGCGGGTCTGGCGGCAGGAGGACTTTCTGTCCGACGAGGAAGGGTGGAAAATCCCCCATATAACCCTCGCCGAATGGGCGGATGCAGTTGTAATAGCCCCCTGCACCGCCGAGACCCTTTCTAACATGGCCCGGGGCGCGGGGAAGGAACTACTGTGCTCCCTGGTACTTGCCGCCCGGACGCCGGTAGTGGTCTTTCCCGCAATGAACGTAAACATGCTAAACAACCCGGCTACGGAAGAAAACGTCCGCCTTCTCAGGGAGAGGGGCGTCATCGTCGCCGAACCCGATACGGGAAGCCTGGCCTGCGGATACGAGGGCAAGGGCCGGCTCCCGGGCACGGAGGTAATCATGGAGGAGCTCTGGAGGGCCCTCTGTCCGTCCAAATCCCTGGCGGGGAAAAACGTCCTTGTCACGGCAGGCCCCACCTGGGAATTCCTGGACCCGGTCCGGTTTTTAAGCAACCCCAGCTCCGGCAAGATGGGCTATTACATGGCTAGGTCCGCCTGGTACCGGGGCGCCTCCGTGACCTTTGTCCACGGCCCGGTTGAGTTTGCAAATCTTGAAGGCTTTACCGTAAAACCCGTAGTCTCCGCCGAGGACATGAAGGGAGAAGTAGTCGCGGTTTCTGATGAAATGGACTTTATAGTCAAGGCCGCCGCTGTCGGGGACTTTAAAGCGGCTGCCTTCACCGACAGAAAGATAAAGAGAGAGAAACTGGACTCGCTCTCCATCAACCTTGCTCCGAATCCGGATATTGCGGCCGCCCTGGGAAGCAGAAAGAAGCTCGGCCAGGTCCTGGTGGGGTTTGCTGCGGAAAGCCACGATGTGTTGGAAAATGCCGCAGCCAAGATGAAGAGAAAAAACATGGACTTCATTGCCGCCAACGATATAACCGCCGCCGGGGCCGGCTTCGGCTCCGACACCAATAAAGTGAGGCTCCTTAACGCCGCGGGCGGCTCCGAGGAATTCTCCGGGACGAAGGAAGACGTGGCGGACTGCCT
>JAAYQT010000410.1 GCA_012519165.1 Synergistaceae bacterium | reverse complement strand
TCTGCATGAATCACCCCTTCCGCGACCAGGAGGAGGCCCCGGACCTGATCATTTCGGAGATGAGCGGTTCCGGGCTGAAAATCGCAGAGGACGGGCAGACCGCCGTGACTTTCGATGATGTGAACGAGAGGGAGATAGTTCTGCAGGCAAGGGATTTCGGGGCCCGGGGAAAGCTCTCGGCCACGGCGACAGTCCAGGCGGGGGGTAAAGAGATGGAGGTACGGGCCGTTTTGAAGGGGACCGGGGAGCGCTGGGTGACCCTTCCCAAGGACGAGAACGGGAACGGCATCGCTGACTGCTGGGAAAAGGCGCACGACATCTGGCACTGCATCGCGGATTCGGACGACGACGGGGAGCCGGAAGGGAAGTACCCCGGCGACGGGCTCTCCGCCTACGAGGAGTACCGGGGCTTCTTCGTCAAGGGGAAGCACGTGCGCCTCGACCCGAACAAAAAGGATCTTTTCGTGTACGACCCCGACGGACTTGCGGAGAAGGCCCGCTTCGGCCCCGTCACCGCCCTCGAGGTCCATTACATCGACCCGGAGGAAGGGCGGTGCACCGGCACAAAGGACAGGGCCCGGGTGGTGAATTTCCGGTCCGGTTTTTCCCACCTGGTGGACCAGCACTGTCTCTGGATAAAGAAGGGCGCCCTCAAGGAACCGGACCCCTTCAACTGGGGACTCTGCGAGGGCGGCGAGGAAATCGGCCCTCCCCGGACGGCCGACCGGTACGTGCTGGTCTACGTGGACCAGATCAGGGAGGACCTTGCAAGGACGGTGGAGGAAAACCGTAACGATATTGCCGATGCGCTGAGGGAGCGGGGGCTCCGTTCCGACGCCGCCTGGTTCGAGGGGCAGGTTGACGCTGCCGTTGCCATGACCACTATCCACGAGGCCTGCCACGGGCTGGGTATCACCCATCACTACAAGTCCCTCAGGGAGACCCTGCCGAAGGGGGCCGACGTGGAGAAGGCCATAATGGCCCTTGACATAAGCCCCTCCACGGGGCAGATGAACTGCGTGATGCGCTACACCAGGGACTGGGGGAAGCATCCCCGGCTGACCTTCAAGGCCGAGAACGACACCCTGGACATCCTGCGGGGCCGACCCTGGCCAAACACCCTGTGCGATACTATGGACGACTGCCGGGGGCAGATGATAGTCAGCGACAGGGAGACGGGGCAAATTTTCTGACGGCTAGGGAGGGGGCAGGCTCCACCGGGCGGCGGCCTCGCCGTCATCAAGCCGCCAGACCTGCCGGTGGAGTTTTGCCAGGCCTTCGGGCGACCTCAGCAGGGTAGTTTTTTCTGCGGTTGTTAGGCCTTCGGGGCCCAGGGCAAGGGCTTTTTCCACCAGCCCGCAAATAAGGGCCTCTTGGGTCGGGGTTGTGCGCTTCCGCCGGGCCGCCAGCGCGAGGTGCAGGCGACGAACCAGCGGGTCGACCACCGCCCGCAGAAAGCCTTTCCGCCCGGAGAAGGGGAGTCGGGGCGCTTGCAGGGCCAGGTTTTTTTCAAGGGCCCGGAGCGGCGGCGGGGCATCCGTCTCCTCGGGG
>JAAYQT010000409.1 GCA_012519165.1 Synergistaceae bacterium | reverse complement strand
TATCCTTTCGTTCCAGTCGTGCCAGGGAGCGGCGGACTCCTGTATTTCAATCTCCTCAAGCCAGGGGTTCTCCCTGGGAGGCTGGTAAAAGTGACCGTGAATACATATTGAAAGCATGGTTAAAACGCCCTTCCCTATCCGGTTATTCCCGCCGATTATATATCATGTTTCAGCTCTTCAGGGCCGCCGGATATTAATTTCCCGTTCCTGGTGTAAAATAGAGTTTAAATTTTACCGTTGCGCAGGGCCTCTGCCGGGAGGCTTAATCGGGCCCTTTTTACTATTATAGCGGGAATTTATTATACGGAGGTGTTTTTTTGAACAGATCATGCGGCGTCCTCCTCCCCCTCCTGTCCCTTCCGGGAGAGGGAGGGACGGGGGATTTAGGCAAACCGGCCCGCGAATTTTTAGAATTTCTGGCCCTCTCCGGACAGTCCATCTGGCAGGTTCTCCCCCTCACGGTCACAGACGCCGCCCTGGGGAACTCCCCGTACAGCGCCCCGTCGGCCTTCGCGGGCAACCCCCTGTGCATCTCCCCCGACGACCTGGTCTCCCGTGGGCTTTTGCCTGAGGAGGAATTGCAGGACAGGCCGGTCTTCCCTTCAGGCAGGGTCGATTACGGCCTGGCCAGGGAGTATAAGGAAAACATACTCCGGCGGGCCTTCTCCCGTTTCGACCCCGACGATGGTTACCGGGCCTTTTTAGCGACTCACGGCTTTTGGCTGGACGACTTCGTCCTCTTTTACGCCCTGAAGGCCCGCTTTGGCGGGGCGCCGTGGAACGAGTGGCCCGGGGAAATAAAAGCGCGGAAACGGGAAGCTCTTGCGGCGGCCGGAAAAACGCTGCGGGATGAAACCGACTACCTGAGATTTGTACAGTATCTCTTCTTTTCCCAGCTTGAGGCCATGAGGGAGGCCTGCCGGCAGGCGCAGGTGGAGCTGGTGGGGGATCTCCCCATCTACGTAAACTACGACAGCTCCGACGTGTGGGCCTGCCAGTCCCAATTCCTCCTTGGCGAAGACCTCCTCCCGACGGAAGTGGCCGGGGTACCGCCGGACTACTTCAGCAAAACCGGGCAGCTCTGGGGCAACCCCCTATATAACTGGGACGAGATGAAAAAGGACGGCTTCTCCTGGTGGATGAAGAGGCTGCGTCACTCCCTGGCCATGTACGACGCAGTGCGGATCGACCACTTCAGGGGGCTCCTGGCCTACTGGGCGGTCCCCTTCGGCGACAGGACGGCCGAGGGGGGCGTATGGAGGGAGGCCCCGTCGGACGAATTTTTTACACGCCTGAAGGAGGAGCTGCCCCTTGCGCCCTTCCTCGCGGAAAACCTGGGAGTCATAACCCCCGACGTGACGGACGCCATGGAGCGGATGGGCTTTCCCGGAATGGCGGTAGCCCTCTTCGGGTTCGGCGGCGAAATGAAGGACAACCCCCACGCTCCCCACAACTACGGAAAGCGCCTTGTCGCTTACACAGGTACCCACGACAACAATACCGTCGAAGGGTGGTACGCACGCGACGCGTCGGACCGGGAACGGAAGCTGCTTGAAGAATACTGCCCCGGCCTCGCCGGAGGGGCCGCGGCCTCCCTGGTAAGACTGGTACTGGCCTCCCACGCGGAGAGGGTTATCATCCCCCTCCAGGACTACCTGGGACTGGGGGCGGAGGGAAGGATGAACACCCCCGGCACAGGGGAAGGAAACTGGGAGTGGCGGGCTGAAAGGGGGCAGTTTACCCCCGAGCTTTCAGCAAAGATGGCGGGGCTTGCCGGAATTTACGGCAGGAGGTAACCTTAGCGCTCCAATAATGATAAACTATCTGGTAAAATTGTTTTAGATTTTCCGGGGGGAGGAATCAGAGCCAAGATGACGTCTATGCACCAGAGAGAGCTTGGAAGCTCTATAAGGAAACTAATGGAGAGCGACCCGGCCTTCAGGCCGGTAGCCTACCTTTCCATGGAGATAGGCATTAAAGAGTCTCTCCCTACTTATTCCGGCGGCCTTGGAATACTGGCGGGGGACATACTTAAAAGCGCGGCGGACCTTGGAGTGCCCATGATGGGCCTTACCCTTCTGTACAGGAAGGGCTATTTCGAACAAGCCTTCAACGCCGACGGCTGGCAGGTTGAAAAGCCGGTGCTCTGGCAGCCGGTGCAGGAGCTTACCCTCTTGCCCAACCAGGTCTCCCTTACCCTTCAAAACCGGGAGGTTCACGTAAGAGTCTGGCTCTACGAGATAATCGGCGCCACGGGCTTCCCGCTGCCGGTCTACTTCCTGGACACCGATTTCGACGACAACCACCCCGACGACCGCAAACTCTCGTGGCACCTCTACGGAGGGGACCAGCTTTACCGCCTGTGCCAGGAGATGGTCCTGGGAGTGGGGGGCCTCAGAATGCTCAGAGACATGGGCTACAAGAACATCGAGACCTTCCACATGAACGAGGGCCACGCCGGCTTTCTCACCCTGGAGCTAATGAGGGAGCAGGGCTACTACGACCTTGAAAAGATCAAGGACCAGGTCATCTTCACCACCCACACCCCCGTTCCGGCGGGGCACGACTTCTTCCGGTTCGACCTTGTGGACAAGGTCATCTCCCAGGACGCCCTGTACAACCTCAAAAGAATGCTGCCCAACGCCGACGGCGTATCCATGACGGAACTCGGGATCAACTTCAGCCACTATGTCAACGCAGTTTCCAAAAAACACGCCGAGGTCAGCCGCAACATGTTCTCCATGCCCGGCATCGACTGGGTAACCAACGGCGTCCACCCCGGCACCTGGGTGAGCAGCGGAATGAAGAGGCTTTACAACTTCCACATCCCCGGCTGGGAGAGGGACCCCGGAAGGCTCGTGCAGGCGGTCAAAATCCCCCCAGAGGACATATGGGCGGCCCACCAGGCCGCCAAGATGAGGCTTTTGGCCGGCATCCTCGAACGGACCGGCCGTCAGCTGGAGCCTCACGTGCTCACCATAGGCTTTGCCAGGCGGGCCGCCCAGTACAAGAGGGCCGACCTGCTGTTTTCAAATATCAAGCGCCTCATCGAGGTGGGAGCGGGAAAAATCCAGCTGGTCTTCGCCGGGAAGGCCCACCCCAGGGACGACGTGGGCAAGGCGGTGCTGCAGAAGCTCCTTAACTCTTCCCACAAGGTGGACGAGATGATCCCCATCGTCTTCCTGGAGAATTACGACATGGAAATGGGCGCCCTGATTACCCAGGGAGTGGACCTTTGGCTCAACACCCCCATCCGCCCCAGGGAGGCCTCGGGCACCAGCGGCATGAAGTGCGCCCTCAACGGGGTGATGAACTTCTCGGTGCTGGACGGATGGTGGATAGAAGGCTGGCTGGAGGACGTCACGGGCTGGTCCGTGGGCCCCGAGCCCAGCGAATCGGACCTGATGCACTACGACGAATCCCTGGACGCCATAGACCTCTACGAAAAACTGGAGAAAAAGATCATCCCTACCTACTATGAAGACCGGGAAAAATGGATATGGATGATGCAGAGGACCATAGCCCTTAACGGCAGCTTTTTTAACACCCACAGAGTTGTGAAGGAGTACTGCGAAAAGGCATACAACATAAGTTTCAGAGGGATGTGATCGCAATGGCCCTGAAGAGAGCGGGCAGGATTAAGATTCTCCATGTCAGCCCCGAGGCTGTCCCCTTCAGCAAGGTGGGGGGGCTTGCGGATGTGGCGGGCTCTCTTCCCCCGGCCCTCGGGGAGCTGGACGCGGACAGCAGGCTTCTGACCCCGGCATGGCCGGGCGTGCTGGACGCCGCTGCGGACAGGGGCTTTAAACTGACCAGAATTACCAGGAAAGCGGAGGCTGCAATCCGCTGGAGGATCTACAGGGGCTCGGTCTGGAAGTGCTCGGGCCCCGGCATGGAGGCATACCTGCTTGACGAGCCCTCCCTCTTCGGGGGCCCCGTCTACCCCGACGAACTGACGCCTTACTCGGCAACCCCCTTTCTCTTTCTCTCCCTGGCCGCCCTGGATCTGCCCGAGGCGGCCCGTTGGGCGCCCGACGTTATTCACTGCCATGACTGGGGAACCGCCCCCCTCTCTGCGGCCCTCGGGTGGCACCGCTACTTCAGGGAAGCGCCCCGCAGCTTCAGCACGGTCTTTACCATCCACAACCTGGCACACCAGGGGCTTCTGCCCCTGGAATCCCTGGGGGACTGGGGCATTGACCCCGACGGAGCGGGCGTGGACGGTTTTGAATTTTTCGGCATGGCCAACCTCATGAAGGCGGCCCTGATTGCAAGCGACGCCATTACCACCGTAAGCCCCGGCTACGCGGGGGAGATAATGACCGAAGAGGGAGGGGAGGGACTCGGGGGCCTGCTAAGAAGCCTTGCCCCCAAAGTCAGCGGAATCCTCAACGGCCTTGACGACCAATCCTGGAACCCTGCGTCCGACCCCTGCCTCCCCGCCGCCTACTCCCATAACAACATGGCCGGGAAAGCCTTATGCAGGCAAAAACTTCTGGAGGCGGCCGGATGGGAGGACGACGGCAGGCCCGTCTTTGTCTCGGTGGGCAGGATGGCGGAGCAGAAGGGCCTTTCCATCCTTCTACCCGCCCTTGAGAGGATGACGGCCATGAACTGCCGCCTTTTCATCATGGGCTCGGGGCAGGCCGAATACGAGGGCGCCGTTCTTAAAGCGGCTTCGCGGTTCCCCGACTCTGTGTTCGGGCATATTGGCTACGACGAGCCCCTGTCCCGCCTGGCATACGGGGGCGGAGACTTTTTTATTATGCCCTCCCGGTTTGAACCCTGCGGACTGTCCCAGCTCATAGCCCTCCGGTACGGAGCCATTCCCGTCGTCCGGGCGGTGGGGGGCCTTAAGGACACCGTCTTCGAAGAAGGCCCGGACAAAAACGGCTTCGTCTTTCCGGACTATTCGCCGGAAAGCCTTCTGGAAGCCGTCTCCAGGGCGCTGAAGACCTTCGCCGATAAAGGCGCCATGGCTAAACTTATTTCAGGGGGGATGAAGAAAGACTACTCGTGGAGGCAGTCCGCCCCCTTGTATAAAAAGCTTTACGAATCCCTCCCGGCCCGGTAAAACAAAACCGCCTCCGGGAGCGGAAAGGTTTTTTGCAGCTAAAAATAAAGGAGGTGTGCGCATTGAGATACGGAAACTTCGGACGGGTTCTGGGAATAGTCCTGGCGGGCGGAAAGGGCGAACGGTTAATGCCCCTCACCAAGTACAGGGCAAAGCCGGCAGTTCATTTTGCAGCCAAGTACCGCATTGTGGACTTTGCCCTCTCAAACCTGGTCAACAGCGGCATTTTTTCAATTTATGTTCTTGTACAGTTCAAAAGCCAGTCCCTTAACGAACATATCGAACGAGGCTGGCAGTTCGGAGGCGCCCTCCGGGGCAGGGACTTCTTCATAACCCTGGTTCCCGCCCAGATGTGGAGGGGGGAGCACTGGTTCCAGGGTACGGCGGACGCAGTCTACCAGAATCTTCACCTGATTACCCTCTACGACGCCGACCGGGTGGCTATCTTCGCGGCCGACCACGTTTACAAGATGGACGTTGAGCAGATGATGGCCTATCACATTGACAAGAAAGCGGATATAACCGTGGCGGCCAACGTGGTGCCCAGCTCGGAAGCCTCGGCCTTCGGCTGCATTGAAACCGACGCGGGAGGTAGAATCACCGGGTTCGTGGAAAAACCCGAAATTCCGCCGGAAATTCCGGGCAAACCCGGCTTCAGCTACGTATCCATGGGTAACTACATCTTCGAAAGGGAGATCCTTGAGGAGTCGCTTATTGAGGATGCCGCACTGCCCACCAGCCACGACTTTGGCAGGGACATCATCCCCAAACTGGTGCAGTCCTCCCGGGTCTTCGCCTACGACTTCTCCGGAAACAAACTCCCCGGCAAGGACAGCTCGTACTGGAGAGAGGACAGCCCCTACTGGAGAGACGTGGGTACTATCGGCGCATACTGGAACGCCCATATGGACCTCCTTCAGCACGACTCGGAGATGACCTTTTTCAACCCCAAGTGGCCCATACGGACCGTCTCCTACGCAGACCCCCCGTCCTACGTTTGCCCTGCGGAGGGAAGGTCCTGCAACGTACAAAGCACCCTGGCCGCAGAGGGAAGCCGGGTGCTGGGCTCAAACGTGGAATCGTCGGTTCTTTCCAGGAACTGCGTCATTATGCCCGGCTCCGAGGTGGAGGAGTCCATTATAGGCGAAGGGGTGGTTATCGGCGAAAACTGCAGGCTGAGGAAGGTAATCATCGACAGCCACAACGTGATCCCCCCCAATACCGTCCTGGGCTACGGCCAGGACAGCGACTGCGGCTTTGAGGAAGACCAGATGACGGTCGATCCCTCTTCCGGGATCATCGTAGTGGGCATGCCGAAGATGCAGCTCAGGAAGTCCCGGGATATGCCCAAAAAAGGCTACGACTGGTCCAGCTTCAGCTAGGGGTAAAGCCTGCGACTTATAAAAGAGAGGCCCGGAAAACTCCGGGCCTCTCTTTTTAGCGCCTATTTCTTGAAGATAGATTCCAGGACTTTTTCCTTGATTATGTCCTCGGGTTTCTTGGGTTTTTCCGGCTTCTTCGGCTCACCGGGTTCATCTTCCTTGCCTGCACCGGGCAGTATTATCTGTTCCAGAATGGTCTGTTCCGGGGATTTCGGCTTCACTTCTTCCACTGGCCCTTCCGGCTTTTTCTCCTCGCCGCCGGGTTTTACTATCTGATCCAGGATGGCCTGCTCGGGTGTCTTGGGCTTTACTTCCGCCGGTTTATCCCCGGCGGGTTTTTGTTCCTGCGGCTTTTGCTCCTGCGGCTTCTGGGCGCCCGGCGCTACCTTAAGGTCGGAGACGGAGGGCTTGTTAACCGTTCCGCCCACCTTGAGGGAGATATCCCTGAAGTCGGCATGCTCCATTCCCTTCTGGGCGCCTCCGAGGGCTCCCTTCAGGATATCTTCCACGGAGCCTCCGGCAGCAAGTCCGCCGATGGCTCCGCCGGTGAGGGCGTTTATTATCTGCATATTCACATTGCCGGTGCAGCTGAGGTTCAGGGCGCCCTTGGGGCCCACGCCGCCCTCCGCCGCCAGGAATTTGTACATCGGGTCGTCCTTGGGGGCAGTGGCCCTGGTACCCTTTTCTAGGATGATCTTGCCCGTTTCCAGCCTGAAGGGGGCGGTTACCTCCGTGTACCTTATGCCGTTAACCCCGTGGAGCTTTGTAACCAGGTCGAGCCCCGTGAAGCCGCTGACCGCGCCCTCACCGATATGGGCGCTGCCCTTGCCCGAGAGGGAGAACTTGGGGGCCAGGGCGCCGGATACGTTGGCAGATCCCCGGGCCAGGCCCGTAACCTTCCCGCCCAGCCCGCCGGTGAAGTCCTGAAGCAGGGCGTTTACGTCCACCCCGCTGAACTCTGCGCTGTGGGAGTATTTAAGGGTGGCGATATCGATGGAGCCCGCGCCCGACGCCTTGCCGCCGTAGAGAACCAGGCTTCCCCCCTTGCCCGACAGCTTATTGCCCTCAAGGGCCAGGGGGTAGTTAAGGTTAGTGGCCTTAATTCCCATGACGGTGAGGGACGGGGATGTTATGGCGCCCTCTCCCTTGCCGGAGGCGCCGGCAAACCTGCCCTTGAAGTTCACGTTCAGCTTGCCTCCGAGGCCGAACTCCTTTGCGTCGGGCATGCCTGCCGTCAGGGCCGCCAGATCAAGGTCCTTGCCCGAGATGTCCACGGTGGCGTCGGGGACGTCTCCCAGCTTAACTGTACCGGTTGCCCCAAGGAGGCCTCCTCCGAACTTGGCGCCGAACTCTTCAATTTTAACTTCTTTTGCGTTGCCGCTCAGCCCCAAAGCCACATCCGTAACGGCAAAACCGGACGCGCTCACCTTGGGGGAGGCCGCCTTTACCGTCAGTGATGGGTTTGACAGGGGACCCTTCACGGTCACGGTTCCGTCCACCGTTCCCCCCACGGGAACTCCCGCGCCCGCCGACTTTGCCAGGAAGCCCAGGTCTGCGCCGGAGATCTTTGCGGTGAAGTCTACCGTACCCTCCCCGTCCTTCTTCTCCGGCAGAGTCAGGGAACCCGACCCGGCGATGGAACCCTTGCCGCTGTTCACCGACGCCGAAGCTATGTTAACCTTCTGGCCGGCTTTTTTAAGCTTTACCGCGAGGTTTGAAAGTCCTACGCCTCCTGCGGAGGCCTCCGCCGCGCTTATATCCAGGTCGAGGTCGGCCTTGTCAAGAGCCTTGAGGTCCCCCGCAAGGACAGTGGCAACCTTGAGATTTTTAAAGGTGACTGCGTCCATGAGGCCCAGGGAGCCGGAGGTGAGGGAGAGGTCAATTTTAGGCGCTTTCGCCGTCCCCGTAACCGTTACGCCCGCAGTAACCGCGCCCTTGATCTTGTACTGGGCTATATCGGGGTAGAAGGGGGCAATGGCGCCGGGCTGGAGGTTTTCCAAAGCCGCCTTTACGTTCAGCTTGCCGTCGGCCCCTACCGTTCCCGAGCCGGACAGGGAGGCGCCCCGCCACTTGGCCGACGCGCCGGTGATATTAACCTGGCCGCCCTTAAGCCCGAAAGCCGCCGACGGCGCTTCTATGGTTTCCTTCATGGCGGTTAATTTGTCGCTCCAGACTTTTCCTGTAATATCGGGAGCGGCGGCGGTTCCCTTAACGGTGACGTCGCCGTTTACCGAGCCGCTCAGGGGCAAATCCTTCAGTTCCGGCGCCGCAGCCTGGATTTTCGCAAGGTTAAGGGAGCGGATATTGGCGGACAAATTCAGCTTGGGGGATGCGGCATAGTCGGTAATGGTTCCCTGGGCGGTTACGGGCGCCCCCTCGAAGACGCTCTTGGCGCTCAGGGTGGCCTCCTTGGGGTTTATCTTGATTTGGGCCGCTGAATTGGCCACGGAGAGGCCGAAGGCGCCCAGGGAGGGGGCGCTGAACTCCACCACGCCGTTAAGGGCGTCGGCGGCCCCGGAAAGTTTCACGGTGAATTTTTCTATTTCGCCCGTATAGTCTCCCATTTCGGGGTAGAGCTTTTTTAGCTCCTCCAGTTTGATTCCGCTTCCCGCCATGTCAAGGTCCAGCACGGGGACCTTGCCGGGAGCGAAGGCGGCGCTCATGGCGCCCGAAAGGGGGATGCCCATTACCCGGGCGTCAAGGCCCGTCGCGGAGAGCTTGTCCGCAGCAAAGTTCCACTTGGCCTTTACGCTGTCCACCGGGTAGCCCAGGACGGACTTTCCGCTGTAGTCCAGGTCCCCCGACAGGGAGGGCGAGTTCCACTCCCCCTCTCCCCTGAAGTTGGCCGAAACCCTACCGTCCACTCCGTCGGAGGGGGCGTCGGGCCAGAAGGCGAGGAGCTCCGCAAGGTCAAGGTCCTTAAGGGCGCCGCTTACTGAAAGATCGGGCGCCACCCTGCCCGAGGCTGAGACCGTGCCCTTGCCCGCAGTCATCGCCAGGGACTTTACGTCAACGAGGCTTCCGTCGAGAAGCACAACTGTGCGGCCCTTAACGGGAACGTCGTTAATCAAAACGTCCACGTCGGCGCCTATCTCCTTTCCGGAGAAGGAAAGGCCAAGGTCCTTTACGGAGATTTTAGCCCACCTGGACGTTACAACGCTGTCCACCAGGCGGACTGTCTCCACCGGAATCTCCCCTCCCCCGCCTCCCTCCATATCAAGGGCGGCTATCTGGGCCGCCAGGGCGTCGGCGTCGGCTTCAACCCCGCCCACCGACACCACGCTCAACTTGGGAGACTTGGAGAGGAGGGACATAAGATTGATCTTCACCCGGAGGAAGCCCGCCGAGAAGAGGTTTTCCCCGTCCTTTACCAGGCCTATCCTCCCCGTGGCATACCCCTTAATTGGGTTGCCCGAAATACCCTCCACGGTCAGGTCCGCGCCAAGCATCTCCTTAACGGCCTTGGTTGCCTCGCTGACCACCAGGCCGCCTCCGAAATCCATACTGGCCCCTATGAGCGCCAGGCCGGCCAGGCCGGCTACAACAAACAGCGCAATCATCTTTTTTCTGCTCATGCTGTCATGGCCTCCTTACTGATCCCGCTTTAATCCGGGGGACCATATACTATTCGGCTCTATTAAAAGAGTATCTTTTTATTATAACACTGCTTCTCAGAGCTCTTCCGTTAAAAAACCCTCCGCCACAATAACCGTGCGTCCCCTGAGGGAGGCGGCCGCGCTCTTTCCCTCTCCGTCAAATACCAGCGTCACCGCGTTGATCCCCCCTGGGTTTATAACATCCACGACCACCGGGACTTCTTTAGAGACTGACCCTTTCAAAACATGGCAGATGGCCGAAGCCGTCGAGCCCGTGCCGCAGGAGTCTGTGAGGTCCTCCACGCCCCGCTCGTAGGTGACAGACCTTATTCTGCCGTCCTCGTCGGGCATTACGAAGTTTACGTTGGCGCCCTCCGGAAAGAGGGAGAGGTTATGCCTTAGCTCCCTGCCGATAAGGATCTTCCTCTCGCGGGGCAGTTCGGCTCGGGGGAAGAGCACGGCGTGGGGCACCCCCACCCAAATAAAGGACGCCTCGAAGACCTCCCCCGCCGCCTCCACCGTCCTGCCAAACCAGCCTTCGTCCAGCCGGACCGTACCCATATCCAGATTTACGAAGGGGGGGTCCACCTCAGCAGTAATAATCCCCGCCAGAGTGGAGAATTTCTGCCGCCTGCCCGCAATCCCCTTCTCGAAGGCGTACTTTGCAATGCACCGGGCGCCGTTTCCGCACATCTCTCCTTCGCTTCCGTCAGCGTTGAAGAGGCGCATGACGTAGTCCGCCTCCCGGGAAGCCTCCACTACCAGGATACCGTCCGCGCCCAGGGACTGCCTTCTGCGGCAGTAGAGGCCTGCTGCCCGGGCGAGGTCTTCCCCTGAAAATCTGCCGGACCGGTTGTCCAGTACGATAAAGTCGTTGCCATTGCCCTGCATTTTGGTAAATGGAATCACAAAAAGCCCTCCGCCTGAATGAAATACGTTCTGCTTTGTTACGCTACCAAATTTTCGGCTGTGATACAACCGCCTTTTTCTGCTATATTAATTCTTTCAAACAGAAGACTGGGAGGAAGAAAGATGAATTCCGGAGAACTTGTCCGCCGTTTAAATAATAAAAAAGGCGCAACCCTGCTTGACGGGGGAATGGGAACCCTCCTTGCCGAAAAAGGGTGGGCGCCCCCGGCCCTGCCCGAGGAGATGAACATCACAAGCCCCGGCACGGTGATGGGGATTCATGCCTCCTACATTGCCGCCGGGGCGGAGATAATAGAGACCAACACCTTCGGCGGCAGCCCCGTAAAACTGGCCGCCAGGGGGCTGGGCGGAAGGGCCGGGGAGATCAACCGGACGGCCGCCTCCCTGGCTGCAAGGGCCGCCGGGGGCAGGGCCCTGGTGGCAGGGTCCATGGGCCCCCTGGGGGAGCTTTTGGCCCCCTTCGGCCGACTCTCCTTCGACGAGGCCGTCAAGGCCTTCAAAGTTCAGGCGGAGGGCCTAGCCCTGGGCGGGGCGAACTTTATTTTAATTGAGACCATGCTGGACTTCATGGAGGCCAAGGCCGCCGTGATAGGGGTAAAGGAGAGCGCCCCCGGAACGCCCTTCGTGGTCAGCTTTACCTTTGACCGGCTGGGGCGCACCGTCACGGGCACGCCGCCGGAGGTGGCCGCCAGGTGGGCGGAGCTGGCGGGGGCGTCGGGGGTGGGCGCAAACTGCGGCGTGGGGCCTGAGGCCTACATCCCGGTAGTGGGCGTTCTGGCCCGCCACACCTCCCTCCCCGTGTTCGCCTACGCCAACGCGGGCCTGCCCGGCGACGGAGACTACATCCCCCCCGGGGAGTTCGCCCGTGTTTGCGCCGGGCTTGCGGAAGCGGGCGCCTCGGTGGTGGGAGGGTGCTGCGGCACAACCCCGGAGCACATTGCCGCAATAAGGAAGGCCCTGTCCGGCGTAGCCGTTCCCCGCTTCGAGCCCGAGGCCGGGACAGCGCTGGCGAGCAGGGGCAGGCTCCACCTGGCAGGGCCTGGACGGCTCTTTACCGTCATCGGTGAGAGGATCAACGTATCAAGAAAATCCCCCCTCCGGGACGAAATCCCCCTGGGCGAGTGGGGGACCCTGCGAAGGGAGGCAAGGAAGCAGACTGAGGCCGGGGCGGCGGTTCTGGACGTTAACGTGGGCCTTCCCTCCATAGACCAGGAGAGGGCCATGGCGGAGGCGGTGTCGGCTGTTCAGCAGACGTCGGACCTCCCCCTCTCCATAGACAGCGATTCCCTGTCCGTAATTGAGGCGGGCCTTCGGGCTACGGCGGGGATCCCCCTCATTAACTCCTTCATCGCCCGGGAGGACTCCCTCCGCCCGGGCCTGGCTTTAGCCGCCCTCCACGGCGCGGCGGCGGCGGTCCTTCCCATGGACGAGGAGGGCCTCCCCGAGACGTCCGGGGCCCGAATTGCAGTAATTAAAAAAATCCTGGCCGCAGCGGACGAGGCCGGCTTCCCCCGCCGGGGGCTTGTAATCGACGGCCTCACTCTGGCATCAGGGGCGGACCTGGACGCCGCCCGGTCCACCCTGG
>JAAYQT010000408.1 GCA_012519165.1 Synergistaceae bacterium | reverse complement strand
TGCCGAAGCCCTGCCCCGGCACGAGGATAACCCTGGGTATGCCGTACATACGCACCCTGGCCGTCACTAACATGTCCGGGTCCAGGGCCGTAAGATCTTCAATGTTATGCGCCGCACCGCCCAGGGTAAGGGGGGCGTTCTCGCTCATGCATAGCTGGGTGGAGTCCCTCCTGGCGGACTTTGCCGTTATGGACATGTACTCCCTCTTGGCGAAGAGCTGGGCCCTGAGCCGCCGGCGCCGCACGGGGGCCGGAATTCCCATCTGCTCGTCGGCCACCTTTTTAATCTTCCTCTCCCACTTGGGGATTTCAAGTTCGGCGAAGACCATGCTCCTGGCTATGTTCTTGGCGGAGTCCACCATGCCCAGCAGCCTTGCAGCCTCGGCGCCGTCCAGCCCCTTCCCCTCCCCTTCTTCCTCTGCGGGAGGTTTATTCAGCAGGGCTGCTATCTTTTTTTCCGCCTCGGTGAAGGCCCGGTGCCTTACCGCCATCTCCTGCCGCTCTTTTTCAGGGGCCTCCCGGTATTTTCGGGTGCGCATGGCGGCCTCGGTGTAGGGCATTACATTGTCGCACAGGGCGGAGATCATCTCCTCGGCCTCGTAGGGGAGGGCCCCCTGTTTTGTAAGCGCCACGGGCATGATTATTTTTATTCTGCCTGCCATGGCCTCAAGCCGGCGCTCCATCTCGCCGATCTTGCCCTCCAGGGAGTATCCGCTGCGGGGAGGGGTGACGGGCTTTTCCATGATCATGGCGTAGGCCTCGGCGATGAAGTCCGAGAAGTAATAGTACTGAAAGAGGCCGGGGGTGATTTTTGAGTCCGAAATATTTTTTATCTCCGGCGAGGCGGGGGTAACGTCGTCGTCCACGTACCCGTAATCAATGAAGAGACGTTCGTCGTCGCTGAACCGGAGCTCTTCGGGTTCTCCTTCGGCCTGGGCGTCCACCAGGGCGGCCAGGACCTCCCAGTATTGTACCGACAGGCTCTGCCAGTGTTTGCGGGCGGCAATCCTCTCCTCGGTTACCGGGGAGTCTTTGACGGCGAGGTAGCTGTCCGCCTCCGATGAAAACTTTTCTACTGCCTCCCTTAGGGGCTGGTTGTCCTTCCATCGTTCAAAAACCAGTCTGGTCATCGTATCATCTCCGTCGTTGACAACGTTCCCTGTATGATACCATAATCAACATGCTAAAGCCGGAATACCGGCCGGAATAAAAATTACGCCAGGAGGTTGAATCATGAAGCATCCGGTCAGGAGGAAAGACAGAGAGATCACGGACAGGCGCGAAATAGAGGAAATTCTCGAAAAGGGCGTCTTCGGCGTCCTTGCCATGTGCGGCGCGGACGGGCCCTATGCCGTGCCCATGAACTACGTCTACTCCCGGGGCTCCGTCTGGTTTCACTGCGCCCTCTCGGGCCTGAAGCTCGATATTCTGAGGCAAAATCCCCGGGGCTGCTTCTCCGTGGTATTAAACACCGACTACGCCATGCCCGACGACCCGTCCAGGCCCTGCGGATGGGGCATGTTCTACGAGAGCGTAGCAGTCCGGGGCCCGGTGGTCTTCGTGGATTCCCCCGACGAGAAGGAACGCACCCTGGCGGAGCTCATTGAAAAGACCGCCGGGGCGAAGTTCGAAGGCAAATTCACCCCCGAAGACCTGGCCAGGGTAGCCGTCTTCCGCCTTGAGGCTGAGGAGATGACCGGAAAGGCCAGGCGCCCCTGAGGGGACGCCCGGCGCTGGAAAATCCTAGGCTACTGTGACCTTCTCCTCCAGGTAGACGTCCTGCACTGCATGTATGATCTCCACGCCCTCGGCCATGGGCCGCTGGAAGGCCTTCCTGCCCATGATAAGGCCCATGCCGCCGGCCCTCTTGTTGATCACTGCGGTCTTGACCGCGTCGGCCAGGTCGTTGCCCCCCGACGCGCCGCCCGAGTTTATCAGACCCGCCCTGCCCATGTAGCAGTTGGCCACCTGGTAGCGGGTGAGGTCGATGGGGTGGTCGCTTGACAGCTTGTCGTAGACTGCCGGCGCAGTCTTGCCGAACTTCAGGGCGGTGTAGCCGCCGTTGTTCTCGGGCATCTTCTGCTTGATGATGTCCGCGCCGATGGTGACCCCAAGGTGGTTTGCCTGGCCGGTGAGGTCCGCCGCCACGTGGTAGTCTTTATCCGCGGTCTTGAAGGCGCTGTTCCTGAGGTAGCACCACAGGATGGTAGCCATGCCCAGGCTGTGGGCCGCGTCGAAGGCGGCGCTTATCTCCTGGATCTGCCGGGTGGACTCGTCGCTGCCGAAATAGATGGTGGCCCCTACCGCCACCGCCCCCATGTCCCTGGCCTGCTCCACCGAGGCGAAGAGGACCTGGTCGTACTTTGTGGGGTAGGTGAGAAGCTCGTTATGGTTGATCTTAAGTATAAAGGGGATCTTGTGGGCGTACTTCCTGGCCATGAGGGAGAGGACCCCCAGGGTGCTGGCCACGCCGTTGCAGCCTGCCTCCACCGCAAGCTTCACGATGTTTTCAGGATCGAAGTAGATGGGGTTCGGGGAGAAGCTGGCCCCTGCGGAGTGCTCAATGCCCTGGTCCACCGGCAAGATTGAAAGATACCCCGTGCCGCCGAGGCGGCCGGCGTCAAACAGGGTCTGCAGGGACCTGAGCACGGGAACGGTCCTGTCGGAGAGGGACGTTACCCTGTCCACGAAGTCCGGTCCCGGCAGGGTGAGCATCTCCCGGCTGATGGTCCCGCACTTGTGGCCCAGGAGATATTCGGCCTCGGAGCCAAGGAGCTTGCCAATACCTTCATAGTTATACATGGATATGCCTCCTTCTCAACTGGTAGTGATAAGTGTACAATCGAAGGGGAGCATAGAATCCCCTTTATCAATTGTACCCGAGAAAGGTTTTTATGGAAACAATCTCCGGGTAAAGACAGCGGAGCAAGGGAAACAAACGGAGGTGCGCTGAGTGAAAGCTGAAAAAGGAAAGACAGTCGTGGGTTTTGCAGGCCTGGGCGTAATGGGCCAGAGCATGGCGGGCCATATTCTTGACGCCGGGTACGACCTTCTTGTGTACAACCGCACGAAGGAGAAGGCGAAAAACCTCATTGAACGGGGAGCGGTCTGGAAGGACGACCCCCGCTCCCTGGCGGAGGGGAGCGACGTGGTTATAACCATGGTGGGCTACCCGGCGGACGTGGAGCAGGTTTACCTGGGGAAGGGAGGCCTGCTGGAGGGGGCCCGCCCCGGCGCGGTCCTCATCGACATGACCACCTCAAGCCCCGGCCTGGCCGTAAAAATTGCCGAAGCGGCCAGGGCGAAGGGCGTGGACGTTCTGGACGCCCCCGTCTCGGGAGGGGACAGGGGAGCCAGGGAGGCTACGCTTTCCATCATGGTGGGCGGGGACGAAAAGGTTTTTAACGATATGGCGCCCCTCTTTAACATAATGGGGAAGGGCATAGTCCTCCAGGGGGGCCCCGGGAGCGGCCAGCACACCAAGATGTCCAACCAGATTGCCATAGCCTCCGGCATGATGGGGGTCTGCGAGGCGGTGGTCTACGCCAAAAAGGCGGGGCTGGACCCCGACCGCGTGCTGTCCAGCATCTCCGCCGGCGCTGCGGGGAGCTGGTCCCTTTCAAACCTTGCCCCCAGGATGCTCAAAGGGGATTTTGCCCCCGGCTTCTTCGTCAAACACTTAATCAAGGACATGAAGATCGCCCTGGAGGAGGCCCGCGCCATGGGGATGGAGACCCCCGGCCTCGCCAGAACCCTGGAGCTTTACGAGGAGCTAGCAGCCCTTGGGTACGAGAACGACGGCACCCAGGCTCTCTACAGACTGTACGATAAATAGCATGACCCTTACTGTTGACGGAAAACTATTTCTATTTATAATGGTTACTACATAGTTTTCCGAGAGTTAGGAGGGACCATTCATGCGGCCTGTGGAGGAGATAGCGGCCGCCCTGCGGGAGAAGGGGCTGAAACTGACCCCCCAGCGGCGGCTGATAATTGAGGTGTTGTCCAGGGACAGGAGCCACCCCACGGTGGACGAAGTCTACCGCCAGGTGCTGCGTACCATGCCGGAGGTGTCCCGGACCACGGTCTACAACACCATCCGGGAGATGACGGCCCTGGGCGAAATTGTGGAGGTCCAGGATTACGGCGACGGCGGAATCCGCTACGACACCAGCGCGGAAGCTCACCACCACTTCTTCTGCCGGGAGTGCCGCACCCTTTTCGACCTGGACGGCGACCCGCCCCTGCCGGAGAGGTACGGGGGCGCCCTGGAGGGGGCCGCAATCGAGCGGCAGCAGCTTACGGTCTACGGGGTTTGCCCCGGATGCCTGAAAAAGGCCCGGTAGGGTCGCTATAAGAAAAGGCCGGGAGTCCATCAAGGGCTCCCGGCCTTTTAGTTTTATTTCGAGGGCATGAGGCCCCTTGCCCCTTCGTCCCCCACCTTGAACCGGGCGGCGGACCGCTGCATATCCCCTGCAAGCCCCACCAGCTCCTCAGCGGCGCGGGCTATGGATTCCGCAACGCGGGCCTGCTCCTCCATGGCACGGTTGATGCTCTCTACCTGTTCGCTGATTTCAGCACCCGAACGGGCCACGTGGTCCATGCCCGCAGTCATTTCCTGGGCGCTCGCAGACTGTTCCTCCATGGTGGCCGCTATGGACTGGACGTTTTCCGTGATGGCCCCCACCCGCTCAATTACCCCGTCAATTACCGCCTTGGCGTCACGGGCCCGGACTACCAGCAGCCCTATCTGCTCCGCGCTGCCCTTTTGGTCAGAGAGGGCCTTGTCTGTTTTGCCCGATATTTCCCCTATGACTTTGCCCACCTGGGTCGCCGCGCGGTTGGACTCTTCGGCCAGTTTTCTGACTTCCTCCGCCACTACCGCAAAGCCCCTGCCCGCCTCGCCCGCCCTAGCCGCCTCAATTGCGGCGTTCAACGCCAGCAAATTTGTCTGGTCGGCGATCTGGGTGATGGTGTTGACGAAGCCGGTGATGCCCGCC
>JAAYQT010000407.1 GCA_012519165.1 Synergistaceae bacterium | reverse complement strand
CGGCCCCCGACGGAAAAGTAAAATGGGACACCAAGGCCGGAAACAATATTGCGGGCATCCTCGTTAAGGACGGCAAGAACGAGGTTATATCAAAAAGCGACCAAAGCCTGCCGGTGATTCCGTTTATTCTAGCGGCCTCCTTCAACTTTTCGGTGCACGACGACGGTACGATTGCCGAAGGGGGCAAATTCACCCTGACAACAATATTTATCGACGGCTCGGAAAGCCGGGCCTCGGTAGAAATTCCCCGTACTGCGAAAGACGAGCCCGAGAAAACGGCGGAGATAAAAATCCTTTCCGCCAAATGGAATAAAGACGTGGCGCGGGACCTCACGGGCCGGAACGAAAACCTCGCGGGCGACGGGGCTCCCGATGAATCCATCCGGGTGGCGGTCCAGGGTTCCGGAAAACTGACGGGAGTTACTGTAAAGAGCGTAAAAGGCGGCGCCGAATGGGACACCCTCCCCGGAAACAAAGCCTGGCTTGTAGCGGTTACCGCCAAAGACAAGGTTCTGAACAGGAAAGACGGCTCAGTGGAGGCGGATATTAAGGGAAAGACTGTTCTTGACCTTTGGCTTACCGATAACGGCGTAATAAAAAAGGGACGGTCGGCCTTTGAAGTACTACTGGTTTTCTCGGACGGCTCAGTGATCAGGCGCGAAGTCGACGCAGAAGACGAGCGCGCAGACGATGATGACGAGGAATTTGAAGGCAGGACGGTCTTCCTTGGCCAGGGCGACAGGGATTTCACCGGCCAGAACGAGAAAAAAGCCGGCAACGGCAAACCCGACCTCCATGCGGAGCTTGTACTGGAAACCCCGGGCACGGTTGTGGCCGTGGCCGTACAGGCGCTCTCCGGCAACAAGGGTGAATGGGATACTATCCCCGGAAACGGAAACTGGCTCGTTGTTGTTACAGGGAAAGACGGCTCGATACTTAACAGGCAGGACGGTTCGGTCTCCATTCCTGTTTCGGGAAAGAGAGAGTTCGGCCTCTGGTTTGAGGATAACGGAGACTTCGGCGGGCGGCAGACCAGGGGCAGGGTAAGCCTTACTTACGACGACGGACGGGTCCTGACGAAAGAGTTTAGCCGCGCCCCGGAAGACGGTCCGAAAAAGAAACCGGGACAAAACGGCCACAGGGAGCGCAGGGAAGTAGCCCTCTCTCAGCCAAGGCTGGCCTCCAGCAGCGACCTGGTGGGCAGGGGCGAGCGTCCCGGGAAGAGCGGCAAGCTGGACTGGGTCTTTGAAATGGAAATCAACGGGAAGGGTACAATCAAAAGTCTGGCGCTGAGAGGTAATTCCCCCTTCGGCTGGTCGGAGTGGGATACAATCCCCGGAAACGGAATACCCCTTCTGGGCGCCGCGCCCATGGGCAAGGGGCTGCTGAACGCGAAGAACGGGGCAGTCATGATCGAGGTTCCGCCCCACAACAAGCTCCTGCTGTTTGTTGAGGACGACGGCTTCCTGGCCAGAAAGGGCCCGAAGCAGTTCAAGCTTGAAGTGACGTGGACCGACGGTACCGTTACTGAAAGTAACTAGAATACAGGCCGGGAGTGAAGTCATCTTCACTCCCGGCTTTTTACAGGATGCCAGGATGAAAAAATTTAAATTTCAACTGTTTTTATCTGCGCTGATCGTCCCGCTCATCCTTCTGGCCGCACCGCGCCCTGCGGCCGCTTACTACCCCCTGGGGGGAGTTTGGGAGTATAAGGGCTCCGCTTCGGTAATGCTCGGAGGCAAGCAAGTCATTTTTAAGGAGGAGGGCCGGATAACCGCAGATGCCGACTACTCTTACGACTGGTGGCGGGACGTGTACGAAGAGTGGATTTACTCCTTCCGGGCAAAGGGCAAGTTTGCAATAGACGGCGCAACGCAGGAGTACAACCACTATAAACGGTTGAACGAACGCTACCGGGGCAGCCCCTTTACCGCCTCCTTTGACGGCGCCCGGTATGTCGTAAAAATAACCGGCCGCCTCAAGGCAGGAGTCGAAATCACCAGGACAGTGTCGGGCAAGACTTTCACTGCAACCTTCCCGGCCGAAAGGATCCGGTGGGACGACGACTGGGACAGATACTACGACGGCGGCCCTTTTTACGGAGTCAGTGCAGGCTGCAACAGCGGGAGAGTCCATGCCTCTTCCCTTCTCCTTGTTTTACCTTTGCTCTTGTTGATCAAACCCCGTTGACGGGCTCATTTTTTTAGTCTAATATACCCTCGTTAATGCCGGGGTGGCGGAATGGTAGACGCAGCGGACTCAAAATCCGCCGTGGGCGACCACATGGGGGTTCGAGTCCCCCCCCCGGCACCAATATTTCATCCGTGTAATTTGACTTGTTCTTTCTGACAGAAAAGCCCGTTAGGAGTAAATCCAAAACTCGGGCGGTAATTTGCGCTTTAAGACCAAACTCTTCTTCACAAAAAATCCTCCTCCATGCTATTATGCTGGTAGAAATGATTCTAAAGTTCTTTTTGATATCCCGCCGATCCGGAAAAATCAGGTTTTCGGGTCGGCGTCAGAATGTATTGTGAGGCGGGGTCAGGGTTCGTCTCCCAAGCCGGCGGATAAGCCCTGTATTATCCAGAAATCTCGCTCCTGCGGGAGGTATTGTTTTGAAATGAGATCTTTTCAGGCAAAAATTCTTCTAATCGTCACTCTTGTCGCCTTTTTCGCGGCAGGCGGCAGGGCATTTTCGGCCACCTCCAAAGAAGAGCGGGACAGACTGTTTGACAAGATGCTCCTTGAAATTGAAGTAGCCGCCAAAACCGCCGGGTCGGAGATTGAAAAGCTTCCAAGCCTGGTAGAGGACGAGCGCTCCCGGATTAAAAACGCCCTCGACAAATGGGCGAGTTCCGAACTTCCTAAAATAGTGGAGGCAAACTACCTTGAGGTGGAAAGGGCCCTTGCGGCGTCCAGCCTGCCCAAGGAGGAGGGGGCCTTCAGCGTTTGGTGGAAACAGACCAAGGCCGGCGCCGGAAGCAGGGACGATTTAAAAAATTTGGTGGAGCTTTTTTTTAAGGACCTTCAGCCCAGGCTTTCCTCGGCGAGCGAAAGCTTCCAGATGGCCATCCTCGAAAGTCTTGAGGAGGAAGCCGGGTTGCAGCTGGGAGAGTCCATGGAGCGGGTGCGGAGGCCCTTCATTGGTATTTTGAAGCAGCGCCTCCCCGTTTACAACACCATCCCCATTCCAAATACGGACAGGGCCGCCCTTTCATTCAGTTCGGCAGAAAAGAAGGGAACGCTGTCCGAGGGTTCAATTCCCCTGAAGGGGCTTGTGGGCGTCGCGCTGGTATTGCTTGGCAGAAGGATTATGACCAGAATCATGAAGTTCATGGTGATGAAGATAGCCGGCAAGGTCCTTGCCAAGCTGGTGCCCATCATTGGATGGCTTCTTCTGGCCTTTGAGGTTTACGATCTGGCGGGCGCAAGGGACCAGCTGGAAGAGGAGATGCGGAAGTCCTTCCTGGAGGAGTACAAGGCGGAGATCAGCGCCGAGTCGGTCTGGTGGAAAGGGGACGACGGAGGCGGCCTCTCCATGAGGGAGGAGATTGACAGGAACATCGGCTCCCTGCTTAAAAGCTGGGAGAGAATTTGCCGGTCCGAGGCGGACTCCATGATCCAGAGCGCCCAGATCCTCTCCTTCTCCGAAGAGGTAAGAAACTATGTATCCCAGCAGCTGGACGAGGGCGCAGAGTTCGAACCGGTGCTTCAAAAGATGAGCATCATGTGGGATGTATTCGGAAAACTCCTTGCCGGGGGGCAGGTTCAGATGTTCGAGTCCATGCTGGTGACCGCCCCGGACAGAAACGACCTGCGGCTCCTGGCCAAGAGCATGGGACCCAAGCTGCTACCCTTTTACGAAAAGTTCGGAGCCGACTATCTGCAGGCAGTAAGCAAGATCGGGGTATATAACTACCTGGCGTCGGAGGAATGGACGGGCGCAGGGATAGACTGGCATATCCTTAACGAAAGCCTCCTCTCCCTTCCGGACTTAACCGATAACAGGGACGCCGCGTCCGGCCTCCTGGCCCTGGCGCTGGAAGGCGTCGCGGTTAAAGGCGCTTCTCCCGAGGCGCTGGCTGCTATCGGGGCAAGAAGGGACCTGTTCGGTAAAATCTGGAAGATCTTGAAGCCCGATGTGGCGAAAACAGCCGCGCTGCTGGAAAATAAAAAGGCCATGGCAAACGTGGCGGAGGGACTTGAACTTTACCCGGAAACAGCGGCGGTCTTTCTTAAAACCTACAACCCCGAGTTTTGGAGCTCCTGGACCAGGGACGACGTAATAGACCTAATGCGCATTACCGAGTTCAGGGCCGCGAGCTACGGCAAGCCCAGGGACTTGGCTCTGCCGGCCCCCGAGGACAGGGGGGAGCTCATAAGCCTGTACCGCCAGGGCGGAAGGCAGGCCATCTCTCTGTGGGACGTCTACGCTACCGAGGACAGCGGTATGATGGGGAAAAACCTTGCCAGGCGCAGCATTGCCTGCCTGGTGGACGGTTACGACTACGAAGAGCTGAAGGATAAAGAGATGCTGGAATTTGCCGTTATGTGCAGAAAAATACCCATAATGGGCAAATTTTTCTACGATAACTTTAAAAATCTGGGCTTTCTTCCCAGGCTCATAGTTGTTGCGGCGGGGTTTTTCTCTGTCATTGCCCTGATATTTTTCTTCTTCAGAAGAAGGTAGCGTTTTGGTCATCAAACTGACGGGAGAGGAAATAATGCAGAAATGCAAAATACCCATATTCACCGTGGACTCGCTTCCCGACAGGCAGGCGCAGCATCTTGGGTGCGTCACCGCCTCCTGCTGCCTGTCAAAAAACATTGTTCAGGATCTCTCATCCAATATAAGAAACTGGACTGTGGGCGGCGAGCTTACTCAATATTCATCCATGATTGACCAGTCAGTGAACCTGGTTATGGCCAGAATTTCCGAGCAGGCCGCGAAGGCCGGCGCCGATGCAATAGTTGGTTTCCGACTGTCTACTTCAAGTGTGTCCATGGGCGCGGCGGAGGTTATAGGGTACGGCACTGCGGTAAGATTTCTGAAGTAACGCCGGTCTTCTCTCCGGCAGGGCAAAATTGAGATTTCCCAATTTCGAAGGAGGGGACAGGGTATGGCCAACCAAAAGTACAAGGTCGCATTTTTTGGCGCTCCCGGCGCCGGCAAGACTGTCTTTTTAGGATCCTACTTTAACCTCGTAACAAACCTGGGGCAGGGCAGGCCGGTCTCATTTAAATCGGCCGCGGCGGCCAGGGCGACGGACCGGATCATTGAAACTCTGTTCAAGCGGCAGGTCCCCGTGCAAAACAAATTAAACGCCGGGGAAGTATCATATTCGGTCGATTCTTTCAATATGGATGTGCAGCTGTTCCAAACGCCGGGAGGAACCTGCGGGGGGAGTTACGAATGGGAAGCGTCTCCCATACTGACGGAGCTTGAAAGCGCTGACGGCGCGCTCTTCCTGATCTCCGCGGAGGACCTGGTTAAACGGCCTGAAAAGGCTCTGCAGGAAAACAGAACCTTCATAAAAGCCCTTTCCTTTCTCTTTGAAAGCAAGGGCTCAAAGTGGGGCAAAGAAGAGACGCCGGTAGTATTCCTGTTTACCAAGGGCGACGCCGTCCCGGAGGCGACTGCGGAAGCGCTTGCAGAAAAGATGACCGGTCTGTTTGCCCCGGAACTGGACGAGGAGAGCCCCCTGGCGGATTACCT
>JAAYQT010000406.1 GCA_012519165.1 Synergistaceae bacterium | reverse complement strand
GCGCATTTTCGGACCGGGTGTGCGAAGTGGCCTTCGATCCGGAGTCCATGGAGTGCGCCTTCGAATGGAAGCCCGTCCGGCCCATTCCGACGGGGTACGACGACTGGTTTGAAAACGTATACAACGCCTACTCCCGGGGAGAGATTATAGCCCCCTGATCTTCTCCGGCGTTCTCAGGGCCTGGTGTTTAACGGCCGGCACGTTCAGCCGGGCAGCCAGCTCCCTGAAACGGTCCTTCATGGGCCCCTTGAGGTTGTCGTGGAAGGCGATGCAGTGAACCCCTCCCCTGATGGAGGCAGCGCACTCCTCCAGCCTTTCGGGGCCCTTTTCGCCTCCGTAATCGCCGCTCACCAGCCACTGGTTGGGCAGGATGTGGGATACGGCGAAGGCGCCTCCTTCCCAGGAAGTAAGCGCGGCGGCGGCAAAGTTTGGGTCGAAGTGGACCCCTCCCGCGCAGAGCAAATTTTTAGTTTCAGCCCCGTCGTCCGTGAAGATTCTCAGCAGCCCGCGGGCGAGGGCCCTGGCGGCTCTCCTGTCGGCCCAGCGCTGGGGGGAGCTCCCGATTTCTATATCCAGCACAGGGACGGGGTATTTTGCGATCATGTCCGCCGTCTGCCCGCCATAGACCATCCCCGACCAGTGGGTGGCCTCCGTTACCGTGCTGTAACCGTCCAGCCCTTCCTCCTGCCGCGCCTCTTCTATACCTTTGAGGATATTCCGCATCAATACAGGGTCCGCCGCGCCGAAGACGCCGGATTCCACGTCGCCGGTGGTGTGGACGGTAAGAATTCTGTCCGGGGCGTTGACGCCCTCATGCCAGGTTATTATGCCTGCAATATGGCAGTCCGCGAAGGGGCCGTTCATCACCGGGAGGTATGTCCCGTAGTCGTGGCTGACCACTTTTTTAGTGCGGACGAAGCTGAACCGGTTTCCGCTGTCGTCAGTGAACTCAAGGACGGGCTTCCCGTCTACAATCAGCTCCGTCTCCGGCGGGGAAACCAGCGAGACCGCCTCCCTGAGCACATTGCCCGCCACCGGGTCGAAGGGGTCGTCGCAGAAGAAGTACACTGCCTTTTTCATGTTTTTTCCCTCCTTAACGGCCGCCTCGGCAGCCTCCTGGTCTATAATACACTCAGTACGGCGGAGGGGTGGAGCGGATGATGAAAAAGATATTGCTTTGGGCCGTCCTGGCAGCAGCCGTTCTTGCAGGCGCGCTGTTAAGGGTTTTACCGGAAGGGAGCGGCGGCGCCGGTAAAATCAAGGCCGGAAGGTTTGTCTTTGTATTTAACGGCGATGGAAAGCAGGGCGGTTTTATCGAAGCGCCCCTTAGGATAGAAAGCCCGGGGGAAGGGCCCGCCGCAAGCCCCGCCGCGCCCCGCCCGGCGAGGGTCAGAAAGCCTGCGGCGCCGCGCAAACCCGACCTGAACGCAATAAAAAAGGGAATTTCGCCAAAGGGGGGAAAGGCGGGGGACATGAAGGACTATCTCGACGATGCGGAGCGGACGAGGGCGGAACGGGTCCGCAAAAGCCTGAAGGAGATAAAGGATAAGGTGCGGGATTGGCAGCCGAGCATCTTTGAGCCCACCTGGTAGGAAGGATTAACTTTGTTCCCCCTCCCCGGGGAGCCGCAGAGGGAGGCGGGCCTCCATGATAAAGGCGTCCTCGCCGTCTGCGTAGTACTCTCTTTCCCTTCCCGCCGGGGAAAAGCCGAAAAGTCTGTAGAGGGCGGCCGCTCCCGTGTTGGAGACCCTCACCCGAAGGCTCATGGCCCGGCAGCCTATTTCCGAGGCAATCTCCCCGGCCGCTGCCAGGAGCTGGGACGCCACCCCCCTCTTCCGGTAGAGGGGCAGGACGGCAATATTGGCCAACTCCGCCCACAGTCCTCTTTTCTGCAGGACGGCGAAGCCCAGCGCCCTTCCTCCCGCCCTGGCGCAAAGGTAGAGGTAGTCGCTTTCCCCGGCCAGGTCCCTCTCGATAACCGCCCTGGGCCAGGGAGGCCAAAAGGACGCCTCCTCCACCGCCCATACGGCGTCAACGTCGGCGGGGGAGCAGAAGTCAATCTCCACCGGCAGCACGCCCCACTACCCCCCGGGACCCCTGAAGATGGCCTGGTCCCTCCCGGGACCCACGCCCATGATTTCCACCGGTATCCGGCAGAATTTTTCTACGAACTCTACAAACTCCCTGGCCCGGGAGGGGAGCTCTTCAAAGGTTCTGCAGCCGGAGATGTCCTCCTTCCAGCCGTCCAGCCGCTCGTAAACCGGCCTGGCGGCCGAAAGTTCCCCAGGGCAGGGGAAGCGGGCCTCCGCTCCGACGGCCGTTTCGTAGGACGTACAGACGGGGATCTTCTCCAGGCCCGACAGCACGTCCAGCTTGGTAAGAGCCATGGCCGTCATGCCGTTTATCCTGGCGGCGAACTTAAGAGCTACGAGGTCCAGGGGGCCGCACCGGCGGGGGCGTTCCGGAGAGGCGCCCGACTCCCTGCCCCTCTCCCTTAGAAAGGCTCCCAGCTCCCCGCCGTCCTCCGTGGGGAAGGGCCCTTCACCTGCCCTGGTACAGTAAGCCTTTGCGACGCCAATCACTCTGCTCACCGCTCCGGGGCCAATTCCAAGGCCTGCGCAGCCCCCTGCCGCAGTGGGCGAAGAGAGCTCCACGAAGGGATAGGCGCCGTGGTCCAGGTCCAGCATGGTTCCATGAACCCCTTCTATTATGACCCTCTGGCCGTCCCGGACGGCCTCGTCCAGCGCAAGCCCCCCGTCGCCTGCGTAGGGCGCCAGGGCCTTTCCCCACTCCGCCGCAAGCTCGAAGGTCTCGTCGAAGGAGAGGGGTTCGCTGTCGTATATCCTGGTGAGAATTAAATTTTTCTCCTCCAGGTTGAGTTCCAGCTTCTCCCGGAGGTCGTCAGTATCCAGAAGGTCCTCCACCCTTATTCCACACCGGTTGAACTTGTCGATATAGGCTGGGCCCGCTCCCCCGCTGCCCCTCCACCGTTTTCCCCGCAATCTTTCCCGGGCAAGGTCCAGGCTCCTGTGGTAGGGCAGGATTACGTGGGCGCCGTAGCTTACTATCAGCCTGGCCCTGTCCATGCCCTGGTCCTGCAGGCCTCCAAGCTCCCCCAGCAGAGCTCCGGGGTCGATAACCGCCCCGTTGCCGATTACGCACACCTTGCCCGGGTACAGCATTCCGGAAGGCAGTACCTGAAAGACATACTTTTTCCCGCCCACCACCACCGTGTGTCCTTCGTCGGCCCCGCTCTGATACCGGGCGAAGACGTCCGCCCCCGGCCCCAGGGCGTCCACCACCCTGCCCTTGCCCTCGTCGCCCCACTGGGCGCCCACCACCGCTTCAACGGCGCCCTTCATGAAGACTCCTTTTTAGAGGACATATCGTCCCGGTTCCATAAAATATCCATCAATTCAGGCATAGTTACCAGGGTTGCGCCCCAGTCCTCCTTGTCGTATTTCGTTAAAAACTCCAGGGTTTTAGGCCGGGCGTGGGCGATCATAACCACCCAGCCCCGTTTGGACGCAAGTTTAACGCCCCTTTCAAGCTGGCTTTCCATAAACTCCTCCGACGGCTCGTGGTCAAGAAATATTGAACAGAAGGCCGCCCTTACGCCCTTGGCCCTGGCGGTCTTGTAGGCCACAGAATCGGAGGCCGTCCTGCTGTCGAGAAAAAACAGGGAGGTGGACGCAAGCTCGTCCATGAGAGTCTCCATAAGAGCGCCGTCCCTGGTGGCCCTGGACCCCCTGTGGTTATTCATGCCCTGCGCGCCGAGAAGGGATTCCACCGCCCTTTTTACCAGGGCCGAGACGGTTTCCGGCTCCATCCCCGCGTCAATAACCCCCGTTTTTTTATCCCACTTCTTGTCTCCTCCGGCGCCCATGGGCATGTGAATCATGTAAGGGATGCCCGCCGCTTCGGCCCTGTCGGCAACGTAGGAGGAGTGGGACTGAAAGGGGATCACCGCCCAGGTCAGAGGAAGGGAGAGCTTCTCATATCCGTCGGTAATGGCCTTTGAAAAACCGAAGTCGTCAATAACCACGGCCACATAGGGCCCCGGGGGAAGTTTTTTCTTCTCCTCCCGGGGCTTTTCCTCCGCCTCTTCGGCAGGGGGCGTCTTTTCGTCTTCTGTAGGCTCAGGCCTGTCCGCGGGCGCCTCCGGAACAGGCGATTCAATCCCGGCCCTGTTCTCCCGGCCGGGGGAAGCATAATCGTTACCCCGGCTGAAGAAGAGTCCTGCGACGGCGAGGGCTATGAGGCAGAGCCCGGCCGACAGCCCTTTTGTTCTCATGTTTTTTTCCCGTTTCAATGGCGGCCTCGGAACGGCCTCAGGAGGCTTCGGGAAGTTTTTGCAGCGGTACGGTCTTGCCTGAAATAATATTTTGCAGCTCCTCCAGGGCCCTCTTCAGCTGTTCGTCCTTCTCCTTGTCCTTGGTTACCTCGCCTTCGACCTCTACGTCCGGCTCCAGGCCCACGTGGTCTATCACTTTGCCTGAGGGCGTGTGGTACCGGGCGATGGTAACGTAGAGCCCCGACCCGTCGGTGAGGCTGAAGAGGGTCTGGACCGACCCCTTGCCGAAGGTCTTTTTGCCCACGGAAAGGGCCCGGCCCCGGTCTGACAGAGCGCCGGCCACTATCTCCGACGCCGAGGCGCTGCCCTCGTTTATCAGCACTACCATGGGAAGGCTGGTGAGGGTCCCGGGGTTGGCGTAGATCTCGTCGTTGGCCCGGTCCACCCGGCCCTTCATCCCCACCACCAGGCCGCCGTTCAGGAACATGTCGCAGATCTCCACTGCGCCGTTAAGCAGCCCCCCTCCGTTATTGCGCAGATCCAGGGCAAAACCTCTCGCTCCCTGGTCAATGAGGGCCTTGAAGGCCTCCCTTACGTCCCTGGCGGTATTCTGCTTGAACTGGCTTATTTTTACGTAGCCCAGTCTATCCTCCATCATCTCTGACCTGACGGAGACGAGCTTTATATTTTCCCTTTCAATCTCGAACTTCAGCAGCTCCTCCTCGCCCTCCCTGCGGATCCAGATGGTAACCGAGGTTCCGGGCTTACCCCGGAGCCGCTTTACCACCTGCTGGGAATCCCAGCCGAGGATGATCTCGTCCTCCACCTTCACTATCTGGTCTTGGGGTTTGAGGCCCGCCCTGTCTGCGGGCGTGTCCTCGATAGGGCTTATCACAAGGGTTCTGCCGTCCCTCTGGCCTATGTAAATGCCCAGGCCGCCGTACTCCCCCTCCATTTCAATTTCTTCCTCTTTAAGCTGAACGGGGTCCACGTACCGGGTGTAGGGGTCTCCCCAGGCCTCCACCATGCCCTTTATAGCGCCGTAGAGCAGCTTGCTCTCCTCCGCGGGCTTCTCCGCCGAGTCCACCTGGTAGGTCTCGATGATGGCCCTTGCCTGCTTCATCAGCCACAGGGACTGGGAGTCAAAGGGCGCTACCCTATCCAGGTCCCCCGGGTCGCCCGCAGCCATGGCGGCAACTGTCAGCCCGGCCGCCAGGGCGCCCAGAACTGCGCCCCCCAGCCAGTCTCTTACTCTTTTTCCAAAACGCGATCTCTGCCCGGACATATTCTTCTCCCTTTCTACTTCCTCAGGTATTTCATGGGGTCCCTCGCCTCGCCGCCGACGCGCACCTCAAAGTGGAGGTGTGCCCCGGTGGCAACTCCGGTACTTCCCACGGCGCCGATGGTCTGCCCCTTTTTAACCGCCGCTCCCTCCCGCACGGACATACTGGACAGGTGGGCATAGACCGAGGACAGATTGTTTCCGTGATCGATGATTATAACCTGTCCGTAGCCTCTGAGCCACCCGGCAAAAAGAACTTCCCCGGGCCCCGCCGCCCCCACGGGCGTACCCTGGGGGGATTTTATGTCAATTCCGGTATGGACAATTTTTGTCTTAAAGGTAGGGTGCACCCTCATGCCGAAGGTGCTGGTGATAGGTCCCTGGATGGGCCACGCCAGCTGGCCTCCCGACGGAAGGTAGGTGTACTGGGGGGACGCCCGCGGGGTTCCCCTGGCCTCTTCCTCCCGTTTTTTCTTCATAAGGGCCATGACGGTCTGCTGAATCTCCTTCTGGGACTGGAGAAGCTCCCTGGCGGCCTTTTCATGAAGGGATTTTTCGGTGCGCACCTTCT
>JAAYQT010000405.1 GCA_012519165.1 Synergistaceae bacterium | reverse complement strand
CGGAAAGGGAAAACCTATGGCTGCGGATATTAAAAAAACGCCGCCCGAAGCCTTTCGGGCGGCGTTGGGGTTTATCGTCTGATTACTGCCGGTGGGTTTGCTCCCCTCATCCTGCGGGCAGGGCTGCCTTCATTATTGCGGCGTAGATCACGGCCGCCAGCGTGCCTATTATGAGGGCGGCGATCAGGTGCCAGCGGTACGAGGAGCCGTATAGCAGCCTTCGCCTGCTTAACATTGCGCCTGCGCAAGGGGGCGCCGGTGACGCCCGAAAAATCCTGGGACGAGGTAGAGCAAAGTATCCGTGAGACGGCCAGCCTGGCCGCCCGCGGCCCTTTCGAGGCCAGGACAGACCGGTGCGGGGGCTGCTTCTACCGCTCCGACTGCCCGTTTTTTAAACCCTCTTAACATGTCTTTTAGCCCGTCTGCAGCTGCTCCGGCTCATTTAAGAGCGCCACTCTCCGTCGGTCTTTAGATTAAAAACACCCCCGCCCCCGAAATAACGGGGCGGGGGTGTTTACGGCGGTTTTTTTCTTAATAGAACTCCGTGTTCAGGGTCAGTATCGCCCAGGTGTCCTTTCCGCCAAACTTGTGGGGTTTGGCCAGGGCAACGAACTTTCCTATTATGTCGCTCTTGTCGTCGAAGTTATAGATCTAGCCCTTCATTACCACACGGCCGTTTACGTCAGCGTAGGCCTCGTCCACCCTGGCGTAGTAGACCGCCTCTCCGTCGGACCCTTCAAAATGATAGAGTTTGCCGTCGTAGTAGTAGACCTCGTCGCCGTAGAACTCGCCCTTTACGTTCTTATATTCGTAATCGAAGTATTTTTTGATGGACTCGGCTACAAATTTGCCGTCTATGGTCATGGAGCCCCACTGGCAGTTTTGGGTTTTACACCTGACAATCCGGCTTTTAAAGTTGTTTACATAGTTATGCCCGATGCCGAAGCGGATCAGGTTTCCGGGGTCGTCGGGGTCGGTGAACTCCTCCGCGTCGACGTTCATGAACCTGAGCTCGGTGAAGTTGGACAGGAAGATGCCCATCCTCTTAAGCTCTGCGGCGGTGAATTTTTTCCCCGGAACTGCGGGCGGCCCCGGCTGAAGGCCGACCGGCGCGGGCGCCGCCGTGATAGTAGGCTTCGGTTCCGGAGCGGGCTGCTGGGCAGCCTTCGGCCCTGCCGGGGGCCCGTCGAACACCAGCGCGTCGGGGGGATTGTCGGGGTCGGGGGCCGGCTGTACAGGAGCCGCCAGAGCTTCGGCTTCACCCGCTATTCCGGGGGGAACGTCTCCCGCAGGGGGCCGGGGTGCATCTGTGAACGCTGCGGAAAATCTCCTGCGAACAAGATTTTCGAAGTCGTGGATGGCCTTGTAATCCACATTCCCCGTCTCCGCTTCAAGGCTTATCGAGTCGGGCCGCGCCGTCAAAGTCACTCCTTTTAGCTCCCTGACTGCCCTGGGGATTAAAATCAAGGACTCCGCGTCGCTCCTGGAATTAATGTTCATGCCCGTCGCCTCAAGAAGTTTAAGGCCCCAACTGCCCGCCAGGGCTTCTTCCGCGACCTTCAGAATCCGGCCCGCATCCAGGCGGGCAAAGAACAGGGTTTCAGCTCCCGGCGCGGCGCTTAACGAGGGCAGGGTCGGGGTTCGGTCAAGGGCCTCCGTTGTAAGGCTTCCCGCCGCCAGAACGCCCCCCTTGCGGCCGAAGAATAACGGGAAAGGCAGATCATCTTTTAACTGGGGCGGAACGGTCAGGAAGAAATCCCACCCGTTACGCTTCTCCTCCTTCAGGAAGGGGAAGCTCCCCGCTATCATCTTCGCAATTTCACCCGCAGATGCAGCTATTTCGCGGTCGCCGGAGAAAAATACATAGCCCCCCGGGGCCGCCTCGCCCATTGCGGCGCCCTCGCCTCCCAGGACAAGGCCGAACATGCGCAGAAGTCCAAGAGCCTGCCCCAGCTCCAAACCCATGGAGTTTACGAGTCCTTTCACATCTTCAGGGCCGGCTCCGCCGCCGGCGATGCCCGCAATTACGGAGGCGGCATCGTCCTCGGAGAGCATGACGCTGCCCGCCGCCGCAAGAAAGGGCGCTCCTCCTCCAAGGGTAAGGCCGGGGTCGTTAAGGTCCATCGCCGAGCCGGGCTTATCGGCCCCGCCCAGTATGGACTCCATGAAGTTGTGCCTTAAGGTAAGGGCAAACTTCCCCGGCCCCGCCTCCAGGGACAGTTCCATGGAGGGCGGCGACCGGAAGGCGGGCGCCTTAAAACCAAGCTCCTCGAAGACGGCGGCCGTAACCTCCCCCTCCTCGTCCCCCAGCAGCTTAATGAAGTTTTTTGACCCGGCGAGCCAGTCAGCCTTAATTCTTTTTTCAGGGTCGCCGAACGCCGCCGCAACTTCGGCAAGGGTCCCTTCATTCTCGCCGAAGAGCATGAAGAGGTCGTCCCCGTCCCTTTTAACCGTAACCAGGAAATTCACGTAGTCAAGGTAAACATATAACATGCCTTCCGTTTCAATTCCGAGGCGGTAGACCTTCTGCCCTTCGTCTTCCAGCTCCAACAAAAATTCGGCCCCTCCGCCCTTTGCATCCGCAGGATAACGCAAAAGGGAGGCAAGCGTCTCCCCGTTGACCTCCGCGCCCTCATCCATGCGGTTAAGTATCTTGCGGACAGCTTCGTCGTTTTTATCAAACACAAAGGCGCCCCTCACTCCTCTTTCATCAACCAGCATGGATAAGGACTCCAGAGGAAAGTTTGACAGCCACCGGGCTGTGTCAGGGCCCGCCGGGTCGTCCAGCGTAAGCGTCTCGAAGAAGTAGGAGTCCCCGAGCCTCTTCATCAGGGCCCCTAACTCCCCGGAGTGAACCACCATGGAAGGTCTGTCTACGGCGGGAATCGCCCTCAGGGAACTTTCGCAGGGAGCCGCCAGGGCCAGGATTACAACCAAAACTGCTATGATTTTTCTCATTCTCTCACCTCCGGCATTCAAAAAAGGGTTTTAGCCCCTCCGTCATCCTGAAGAAAGGACCGCGCCGGTGACCAGGGCGTAGACTGCGGCCGCCAGTGCGCCCACGATGAGGGAGGCAACCAGGTACCAGCGGTACGAGGAGCCGTACAGCAGCCTTCGCCTGCTTAACATTGCGCCTGCGCAGAAGAAAAAAACCAGCAGAACCGCCGCCCAAAAAGGCATTCCGCCTCTCCCCCTACTCCGGACCTAGCCTGCGGCCGGTATCTCCACCCGGATCTCTTTTTCGTGTCTTTTTGATTCGTCGTCCCAGTCCGCAGCCTTTTTCACTCTCTCCTCGGTTACTACTAACTCGTCCCCGTCCAGGAATTCAAAAAAGTAGCTTGCGGTGTCTGCGGCCTTCTTCAGGACGAACTCCTCCTTCATTACCGTATCGTACATCACCACTGAAAGCCTGAGACCGTACCCGAACCCGTAGCCGAAGCCCTTATCCCTCGTACCGTCGATACGGGTAAAGACGCACCGGTAGGGGCCAATCCAGACCCAGCTTCCTCTGATGCCGGAGAATTCCGCCATCTTTTCCATGGTGGAGACATTGTAGACCTTTAAAAACACATCGGCCCTTGATCCGCTCCCGTCCTCGAAGATAAATCTCTCGCCGTCGTCGGGGCAGAAGGCTACCTCCCTTATGCCGTACTCCCCCTCAATAGGGAGCATGCCCCAAAGATTGCCCTCGGGGCCAAAGAAGAAGACTCCCATTTCGTCCTCGTCAATCAAGTCGGAGACAGACGGAGTAAGCTCCGCCCAACCTGAAACAAGGGCGGACGATACGGGATTGAACTGGGCGTCCTCCAGGAGGGTCCCGTTGCGGAAGACCCGGCCGTCCTGCACCCCGAAGCCCTCGTCCGGAGAGGGGTTATCCCCGCCCCGGGGGCCCAGGGACTTGTCCATTCTGCTGGTAATGCCGCCCATGATTCCCCGCTCCTCCTTCGGGAAGCGGAGTCGGTAGGCGATAATAGTGTCAGGGGTTACGAGGCCGTACTCGTGGCAGATAAAATTACTGTCGTCCTCGTCGTAAAATTCAGCGGTGTAGAAGCCCGCGCCGCTGTTGGCCGTGCCCCGGACCATTTTAACCGACCCGGCCAGCCCCTCAAGGACGGAGTCTCCGTCGTCCTCAAATATATTATGG